>DPVV01000480.1 GCA_003526525.1 Lachnoclostridium phytofermentans
AGAAAACAAACCCGATTCTGACAATCAGAATCGGGTTTGTTTTCTTCTGCACAGCAAAATCAAAAATTCTCGCAATGTTATTTTTTAGTAGTCTTTGATGTATCGCCAGTATTAATAGTTTTCCACAAGCATATAGCATAAATCGAAAGTACACCTACTTGTATAGCAAGAATAATCAATGCTGTTTTATCAAGTGCATCACCTGTAATACTCGAGATATAATCATGTGCCGCATGCCAGATAATAACTATCCATAGACTTCTTGTAATACTTACAATTTCAGCAAGTACAAATCCTACTAAGAATGCAAAAAATAACTGTAATACAAGATATAATGGACTTTTTCCATTAAAAATATTTGCAAGATGAAGAGCTCCAAATACGACAGAAGTCCAAATAATGGCATTCTTTCTTCCCTTCTCTTCCATAAATTTCAGTGCAAGTCCTCTAAAATAAATTTCCTCATTAAAACCAACCGCAACTGTAAAAAATAATAAAATAAAATATTGTAATACTGAAACCTCTGAACTAAAACCCGCGATAACTATTGGGAGTATTTCTACAGCCAATAACGGTATATACCACCATACTTTATGATTTGTATCTTTTTTACTTAATTGAAATCCATAATCAGAAAGCGTAAATCGAGTTTTTCTCATGATAATAATACCAATTGCTATTGAAATTATGAGGAAAACCGTAGTTACTACAATTTGTACATTGGTATCTAACCATATTATTTGTGGAACTGCTGTTCCAAGCGCTGTAATAAATGTACAAAGTAATCCAATTAAAATTGCAGAAAAGTATGGATGTTTCTGATAAAAAGATTCTTTCATATGTTATATTCCCCCTCATTTTTCAATTTTAACATTAATCCCATAAAGGAATTGTTTAGTAATCTTCGATTTTCTTTATCATTAAATTTGCAGTTATTAGTTGCAAACATAGCTGCAATCCCATGAGTCGTAAGCCATATTCCTGTATACAGCTCTTTTGCTGCATTTATGCTTAACCCAGTTATTTGACATAACATTTCTATGACTTTATCATCTCCTTCTGTATTTCCTGCAATATCCATTATGCTTTGTTCTCGAAACACATCCGACATAAATAGTAACTTGAATAGATTCTTCTCATTCTTAGCAAAATCAATATATGCAAGACCCATATTAAGAAAGCCATCCTCTGAATTTTCTCCTGCACTCATCATGCGCTCATTATAAATATTCTCAGCCATCTCATAAACTGCAGTCTTAAGCCCTTCCATTGAATTATATGTTCGAAATATAGGATGCACGGAACATCCTATTTCCTTTGCTAAATCACGAGCATTTAAGGAATCCATCCCTTTCTCCCTAACCATGCGAATCGCTACGTTCATAATTTCTTCTTCTGTAACCTTAATTTTCGGTGGCATAAAATCCTCTCCTTCTAAAGTAGCTAACGTTACCTAACAATCGTTACTCATTATAAGGTAAAAAATGTATATTGTCAATCGGAACTTATAAGAGGGAATACCTGAAAAGCACCCTATCACTTATATGATAGGATGCCAATTATTATATTACAGTGAAATTTAATTTCGTCTTCTTTAAAATGACTTTTTCATTCATCACATATAATAAATCTGTGCTGATATGATTTCCATTAATTCATTTATTTTCTAAATCCCAACACACCAATAAATTATCTTTTCCCATACCACAAACATAAGGATTACTATCATATTTATAGCAAAATTCAAGAAAATCTTCTTTCTCCTACGAATCAGTCATAATTTTCTTTAAAATCTTGTCGTTAAACCATCAAAAAACATTAAATTGTCTAATGCTGCCTGTGCTGCCCTCAAAGAAAACACTGTTATGAATAATTTTTACAATCGTGGTTTTTCTTTAACATTTCTAATCAAATTTACTTCATTTGCATAATTAAGTGTTAGTTCTGCGTTGTAAACTAATATGACCTTATACTTTAATTTGTACTGTAAAAAGAGATTATGCTTTACCATTTAATGATTCCATGATTCGTTTTACGGTATATTCAACCGTAAATTTCTCGATGCAATCTAAATTTACAATATTTTTGTACCCAGCGGGATTACCTGCATATCCTAATGGCACCAGAGTTCGCGTGGCTTCACCACCTCTTCCCCATTGTTCAAGTTCCTTATTTGTTAACGATGTGGATTTAAGATTTTTCGCAACCTCCTCATTTACCAATTCGCTAAAATAATGCTTTATGAATGCAGTCTCGTATCCACCCGCATGAATGTCAAATAAGCCTATTTCTGATTTATCCATTCCAGCATAAAACTCTTCGGGATACTCAGGATTTAAGACCAAAATAAAGTCCTCATCTCCCTTTAATCCTATTCTGCTTAAATCATAAAAATCTACTAGTATACGGATATTTAAACCAAATTCATTTCTGCCAGTTTTGATTGCGTCTAAAATTGCCCTTATATGTATTACATCACCATGACAATTATTACAGAAAATATTATGAAACCCCCAATCATGAAGATTATTAAAAATATCCATTAGAACGGCCTTCATAGTCTCTGGTCTCACCGAAAAAGTTCCTGGGAATCCACCTGTACAATGGTTAATTCCCCAATAATATGGTGGAACAATCAACGCCTGCTGTCCTTTATTATTTAATTCTTCTAATATACATTTGCAAGAAGCATAACTCCAGTAAGAGTCAGTTCCTAGCGGCAGATGCGGTCCATGTTCTTCAATGACTCCAAGAGGAAATAATACAATTTGATTTTCTTTAGATGCCTTTTCAACCTCCTGCCATGTCATGTCCGCCATAGTCTTTTCAAAAATCGAATATCCCATTTTATTTCCCCCCATATTTTAATAGAGTTATTTTACAGGAATTATACAAAAATTGTAAGACTTTAATTTCATCCTAATTTATGGTATAATATATATAAATAAAGGAACCTTGCTTTTATCTTTTTCCATCCACCAATTTTACAAAGCATCTATCGTGAAGATGCTTTGTTGCAACATTTATAATATTTTTAGATTGATTATTATTCCTTGTCAATTAAAGAAGCACCCTACTATCCACTATTAACTAATACAACCTAACCTAAGTCAGACTCTCAAAAAACAGTATCATTGAAGTAATCCAATAGCAGGTGTTTTAAAAAAAGAGGATATATGTATTGACCGAACAAATCGGAATACGTATATCCTCTTTTAAATTAACAATCCACAATGGTAGCTTCCGCAAAAAACTGTGGTAAATGAAAATTAGGCACAGGGTTTTGAATAGGGGAGTAACTTGCATAATGTTCTATGCTTGGGTCCTCACTAATTTTATAGCAATTGAAGGCAAATTTATCACCTTGCTTTAAAGGTCTGCCCTCATTAAAAGTACAAATCAATTCCATCGGAATTTTAAGCAATATGTTCCAATCATTATCATTCAACTCAGCCTTACATATCGCATGATAAGATGTAACATCAGATATCTTTCTTCTATTTTTGATGGTACCACAATGGCTGAGCATTGCACCATTTGCATTCATTTCAAAGTTAAGATATTCGAATTTCTGATTATCCGGTCCGAAATTAATAAATATCTCGAGACCACTATCCTGATATACTGGATCTTCATCCTCGGTAAACCTTCGTAGAGGGTTTTGTTCCACTGCTGTCATAGAAACAACGAGCCCATAATTATCTAGTAATGCAATCTGTGCAAATGCCTCCACTCTATACCCTTTCGTCCATTGAAAATGGTCGATATAACACACTGGGCATTCCTTCAATTGTTCTAACTCTTTGATTATTTTTACCTGGTATATGGTAATCCCTCTTTTCTATTATGATTTTTATTCGTACCCATTCGGATTATTAATCTGCCATCTAAAGGCATCTTCACACATTTCTTCCAAATCTCTTTTAGCATTCCAACCAATCTCCTCTTTCGCAGAGCAGGATCAGCATAGAAGGTTGCAATATCGTAGAGACTCCGGCTCCACCCGTTACTAATATTGCCATAGTTCCCTCCTATCCATATGTCCCATTAATGATATCTCCTTTTGACACTTTTATCAATAAGTTAAGTTTTCTCTACATGTATTTCTTAACAATCTGATTCATCTGATCCCAATTACGTTCCATATCCTCTACTAACTTTAACTGTGTTCTGCAACGATCCAAATTGTGATTTTCTCTGTGAATTCTAAAATAAGTATCACCTTGTAAATAATCGGTTAAGAATCTCATTCCACATTCCAGTGTCATGAGTTTCGCTCCCATTGGAAGCATCTCCATTTCCTTCTGTATCAAGCTGCCATTGCAACCTTCAAGGTAGCCTTTGGTATATAACTCAAACAGCTCCAAATCAATTGATACCTTGGATAAGTCAGTCTCATCCTCTGCTGCAGTGTTTGCTCCAAATCTTATCGAATCACCAAAATCATTGATGGAGAGACCGGGCATTACGGTATCTAAATCAAGGACACAGATTCCTTTTCCCGTTGTCTTATCTATCAATATGTTATTTAATTTGGTATCATTATGTGTTACACGTAGCGGAAGTTCACCTTTACTGAGCATATCCATACATACCTTCATATCTTGTTCTCTTGCAATCAAGAAATTTATCTCATCCTGAACATTTTTTACACGATCGTATGTATCCTTTGCAATTGCTTCTTGAAATGATTTAAAACGAGCCGGTGTATTATGAAAATCAGGAATTGTTTCATACAAACTGTCTGCATCATAATTAGCCAAAAGATTTTGAAAACGTCCAAAGGCTACTGCGCTTTGATAAAAATCATCCGGCTTTTCCACCTTGTCAAAGCAGATTGCATCATCTATATATTGATATGCTCTCCAATAAGCTCCGAAGCTGTCTATGTAAAACTTTTTGCCATCCTTTGTACTAACTATGTTCACAGTTTCCCGGTTAACATCACCATTGTTTTTACGGATTACTTCTTTTAAAAATGAAGTAACTCCCCATATGTTTTCCATCAATTGTTCAGGGTTCTTAAAAATTTCGTGATTCAAACGTTGAAGGATATACTTAACCTTAGAATCGCCTTGTTGAAATTCGACTATAAATGTATCATTAATATGTCCGCTTCCGTATATTTTGTGATTAAGGTAGTCACCTTTAAAATCAATTGCTTGAATAGCTTCTTCTATTCTAGCACAGTAACCTTCTCTCGTCATCGTTGCCTTCCCTCCTAATTTATGTTTTTAGGATATTAATCCCATAATTGTCTGGGATAGAACCCTTTTTCTTGAAATGATTTCATAACGTTTATTAAAATCGAATGATTTTAATAATAATACGAAATGCATTCCTCTCATCCATAGAATTATTCCATTCTTTTTATCTTGTATTTATGCCATATCCTATCGCATTATACTAGTAAAATCAAGTACTCTTATACTATATTGCAAAAAATATAATAGGTTACAGTACTTTTGGTATGAAAGTATTGTAACCTATCATTATGAATCTTTGTTTTTAATTATTTCTCTTTTCCTGCGAGGAACTCATCGAATTGACGTTGTACTTCTGCGATATACTCATCAATTCCTGCGTCTTTTAATTTTTTGATAGCCTTATCATATTCTGTATCAAAATCTAAAAAGCTGAACGAATCGCAGCCAAATCTTTTCCGGTTACTTCTTTGATCGCAGTTTCACTCTCTTTCGGTTACTTCTGTTTTACAATAGGTATTTAGAATAGTATTCCCTTAATATACTCAAAGGACAGCTTGGGGTGAACTCCGGCAAAATTCCTAGAAATATACCATTCACCAGCTATTAACGTCCAGAAGGTCTGAGCCATCAAGGAGCTGCTTCCTGATTTAATTTCACCTGTCTCTTGTCCCTTCAGAATAACAGGTTCAATCGTATCCTTAACCATATCAGGGCTGTTTTCAATAACTTTGATTATTTCCTTATGCTTACTGACTCTGGAGTAGATGGCTCCTTCCAGTTTAGGGCTTATTTTTGTGCCCTTTACAAATTTATTTCCGGTTATATCTAGATAAAACTTCTCCAGGGTTTTTAAAGCTGAATCCTCAACCATCTCAAGTATTACCGGATCCTTCATACCAGCCTTCCACTCGTCAAATAATTCCTGATATATAATTTCCTTGGTAGGAAAATATCTAAAAATCAATGCTTCACTACAGTCCGTAGCCTTAGCAATCTCCTTTGTCGTAACTGCGTCATACCCTTTATTTGCGAACAAGCGGCAAGCCGTTTCTAATATCTGCTTGCTTCTTTTTTCATTACCCATTCGGACAAACTTTTTGCTTTCCGTTTTTTCAGCCATAATAATCCTTCCTTATTAAGTATTTACTAATATATATCACATTGCTTTCTTTATTTCAACTCTCTCGGTCTATCTGATTATATATGCCATTGGCATGGTATTCGCCACAGGCAGGTTATAAAGGAGAATCAACTCCAAATTTCCACACTTCCTACAATACCCGTCGGCTCTGTTATCTTTGAATAGAACATCAGGGAACGCATATCCTGAGGAAGGGATTTCACCTTCCTATCAAGGGTTGTGGCAACCTCAATCCTGATATGGTTCTCTCCGGTTCTTAATGCTTCTCCCAAAGGAAACTGATATGGCGGGCAGATTTTCATTCCAAGACAGTGGCCATTTAGCCAGACTTCAGCGCCTTCATAGACATCTGTAATATGAAGTAGCTCCTTTCCGGTTGGCATTCTATCATAAATAAACTCACTTTCATAACGTAAATAACCGGAAAAGGCAGGTAATACCCGGCCCATGCTTCTTAACTCCGTCGTAACTTCAACAGGATGAAACTCTGGATACCTACTGACTTCGGCACTGGAGATTCTCCATGCTGCATCCAGTCTGTATCCAGGCTTAGCCTTGAAATCGCCTTGTTCTTCCACCTCCTTCAGATCATCAAATAGAGCAACCACACTTTGATATGGTGTTAATCTGATATGTATGCTTGTTCCGTCTTCGGTATTTCTGTATTCTGCCGGAATTATCCTGTTGTCCATAGCATCATATAAGCTGACCTCTCCTTTTGATTTCACGGTTATCCAGCCATTGTATTCCTTACCGATACTTTCATTGGAGAACATATATATCTCTGTCTGATCCTTACGATAATGGTAATAACGCAGCGCATCAAATTGATTGTCACTGCTAATTTCAAATAATCTGTTATCCTTCAGTGTTTTTGACAAAGCCTCCAGAGAAACTACAATGCATTCGGACAATCCGTCAAGCAGCTGCTTCTCCTCTTCCTGCTTATCTATATTACAGATTCCCTCCGGAAGCCCTTGAACAAAGAATACCGGGAAGCCCTTTTTTGATGCAGTACCAGCAAATTCAGCCACTTCCTTTGTGACAAATTCTGCATATGGGACAATAAAGCAGTCATAGCTTTCTCCATTCACCTGAAGACAGCCATCAAATGCTGCATTGTAAGCTGACATATCTGCAAAAACATCGGAGGGAAGAATATCAAAATCAATCTGGCTTTCCAGCAGCTCTCTGGCAACCTTCTGATTAAACATACAGCCGCCTGTCCATTCGGCTTCTCCGTGATACAATACGGCTGCTGGTGCTATATGGGTACCTCCGTTCAATAGATGGCACATACGATTGGTGTAGTGCATCAACTTTTTAAAATAATTGAACTGAGGATCCTCTCCCCCGGCATAAAAATGAGGCGGGCAGTCCGAATCAGGAAAATCCTTTGGTGAAAATGCGTGAGGTACATATACATTAATACCTCTCACCAGAAAATGATCCATCAGATATTTCATCATTCTTATCCCAAGCCTCCAACCGTAAGCTCCGAAGATTTCACACATAGCCCTTCCCTGTTTCTTCGGATCGATATGGGCAAAGGACGAACCAAGCTTTCCGAGTTCATAATGATAAAACTCTCCATCCTTATCCGCACCCAGAAGTGCTTCTCTTTTATAATTTTCTCCTCCGGGAAGAACCTGATCTCCGATATTATCAATTCCTGACATATGCTGGCCCATCATAGAGCGAAAAAAATGTCCCTGGCTGCTACCAAGTCTGCTATGCTGATTATTATCCTCCACGATATGACCGATGTATTCCACTCCTCTTTCCTCACACCACTGTCCGATCTGTCTGGAAAAATTCTCTTCCACCAGTCTGGTCACACAGTCCATATAGGCATAGCGAACCCTGGCATTTACTTTCTCATCTGACATGTCGGTCCAGAGTGCAGGATAATAGGGCAAATACTCCTTACCTAGCTTCTCCTCTAGCATTTTCTCAAGCTGGCTACTCCAAGGAAGTGGTGCCTTTTTCTTTCCGATGGACTCATCAAAATTATAGCCGATGCTATTACCGAGGCAAGGTTCATCCGAAAAGAAGCCCGCAATCGTCTTCCCAAATTCTTCTTTGTAATGCTCATAATGAGGTTCATACACCGCATCAATTTGAATTCTACAGGAATCCCTATCGACCATACTGATATAGTCGCAGCGCCCCTCACCGTTTCTGGTAATAAAAAGAACATTAATTCTCCAGGTACCCTGGGGAACGTCCCATATTAATTTTCCGTTCACAATATTCGTGGTAAGATCGATTCCTTCCCCAATCAAGGAAGAGTCCCTATCCATCTGATATGCACGAATGGACAGGATTCTGTCATCTGTAAAATAGCGCTTCTTCTCCGAGCTCATACCAAACATTTCAAGATTTAATCCAGAAGGCAGCATAATCGGCATCATCATGGCGGCAAGACTAACCTCAACCTCAGGTGTAGGGCCACTGACATCAATAAACTTCCGGCTAATGTACTGCTTACAGTATTTATCCTCTGACTCGGCAATTTTTCCGGCGGCATAGCCGGTAGGAAAATGTGCATCATCCAGAATCCACAGCTTCATATCCCTTTTCTTAGCTTCATCAATAATGATATCCATATCATGCCACCAGCCTGATCCAAGATAATCCGGATGGGGTCTGGCCTCCACACAGACTGCACGAATACCGCAGCTATGGATTGCCTCCATATACTCCCGAAGCTTCCCTTCACTCTCTCCATGCTGCCAGAAAAATGGCAGAATATAATTATCTTCCTTCTGTTCAATTAATTCTTTAATAAATGATTTCATTCTTACCTCCATTATGCTGCCGTCCGGCAGCTTTTATGTTCAAAATGAATTTAATAATTCTTTACGAAACCAGTCAAACATCTCTGTTTAGCCCTTTACCGATCCAATCATGACACCTTTTACAAAATATTTCTGTACAAATGGATATACGCACAGGATGGGCAAGGTAGATACGATAATGGCAGCGTATTTTACCAGGGTCATATAAAGCTGTGCATTGGAAATCATATCCGCTTGATTGACAGCATCCCCCGAGGACTTAATTAACAGCTCCCGCATAAACATCTGAAGCGGTAGTAATGAAGTCTTAGTCGGAAGATAGATCATAGCGTTGAACCACTCGTTCCATTTACCGATTGCGGTAAAAAGCATAACAACAGCAAAAGATGCCTTACATAACGGAAGAATAATCCGAAGCATAACAACGAAATCGTTCGCACCATCCATTCTTGCAGATTCCTCTAAACTGTCCGGTACACCCTGAATGGCAGTCCGCATGATAATAATGTTGAATACGCTTAATGCACTGGGAATCAGCATGGCCCATCTGGTATCAATCATATTCAGATTACGTACTACCATATAAGAAGGAATCATTCCACCGTTAAAAAGCATGGTAAATATCATAAACAGCATAAGAAAGTTCCTGTAACGAAAGGTCTTTTTGGATACAATATAGCCTCCCATCACAGATAGGATACCGGTTATGGCACACTGGGCAATTACATAAAAGATGGTGTTTGCATAGCCGGTGAGCAGTCCCTTAAAGTTAAGAATAATTTTATATGCTGTTACGGACGGCTGTCCCAGCGGTCTTAAGATTAATCCGCTTGTCGCATTTACCAAGGTCGGATCACTGACGGAAGCCATTGCCACATGCCACATAGGAATAATACAGATAATGCAAAGGGCGATCATGAATAAGTAATTAAATATTGTAAAAATGATTTCACCAAAACTTTTTTTCTTTACCATAGTCCTATCCCTTTCTTCTAAAACAGACTAGTATCTGAACATTTCGCACTGATTTTATTGGTAATCAACAGCAAGGCTGTGGCTATCAGGGAATTAAACAATCCTACGGCGGCACTCAAGCCATAATTATAATTCTGTAATCCTTCCCGGTAAACATAGGTATTGATTACATCAGCCGTTTTGTAGATGGACGGATTATACAATAGAAGAATTTTATCACTGCTTACCTGTAGTAGAGTACTAATGCGCAGGATCAGCATAATGATTATGGTTGGTGCAATACTAGGAAGTGTAATATGTATGGTCTGTTTGATGCGGTTCGCCCCATCCATGACCGCAGCCTCATAAAGTTCCTGATCAACACTGCTGAGTGAAGCAATATAGATGATACTTCCGTAGCCTAAGCCCTGCCACAGGTTTGAAAGGACAAAAATCGGTCTGAAATAACTCGATATTCCCAGAAGATTACGCCCCCCACTATTTGTCACCCCTGCTACCAGATTGGACAGGACTCCACCGCTGGCACAGAAATCCGTGATTAAACCGCATAAAACAACAGAGGATATAAAGTATGGCATGTAACTAATTGTCTGAACAGTCTTTTTAAATCTCTTAGTAGTAATTTCATTTAATAATAAGGCAAAAATAATCGGTGCAGGAAAGCCGACAATTAAATCAAGCGCACCCAGTACCACTGTATTCTTCATAAGTCTCAGGAAATAAGGCCCATGAAAGAATGCTCTAAAATTATCAAAGCCTACCCAGTCACTTCCTATTAACCCCTTTACCGGAGAGTATTTTTCAAAGGCCATTAGAATTCCACCCATTGGGACATAGCAGAATATTATGAACCAGATTACGATCGGCAGGCTCATCAGATAAATAAGCTTATTCTTTTTAAAATCATAACCTATATTATGAGGAAGTGCCCTCAACCCCTTTCCTTCAATATATCCCTGTGCCTTTTTCTTCTTTTTCTGTTTATGTTCCATAATATCCTCCCATATAACTAAGTGCTTACTTAACAACACCTATAATAAATGCTTTTTTTTCGTTTGTCAACCTTAAAACTTAATATTATTAGTCACATTTTATTAAGTAAACATTTACTTACATTAATCCTCTATACTTCCATATTTATAAGGATTTTCATGTATCATTATTTAAAATAATGTATTGACATTATTATTCCATGATAGTATATTAATTATGTAAGTATTTACTTACCTAATAATTTATGGAGGATGTTTTATGAAAGGATTTTTGTGTAAAATTCTAAACCGTATTACAGCTTTAGCGCTATGTGTTTTATTGCTTGCTACCATATTCACAGGCTGCCAGAAAAGCAATGACGACACCGATTCATCGGACACAGCCGACAGTCGCGGGGTATCAGCAACTGTGGCTCCTGAACAAACGGCTCTGAAAGAGCTAATGCTTCCGTTAACCGCGCAAAAAGAGGAGTTAACCGTATGGACCATCTACGATAATAACTCGATACCCGAGCCAAACAATCTTCCAGGGGTGAAAGCAATGGAAGCAGCAACCAATGTACATATTAACTGGGTACCGGTATCTGTATCCATGGCTAGTGAAAAATTCGGTCTTATGCTTTCGTCCTCGGAACTGCCGGATATCATATATGGAGCCGGGCTCGCCGATTACCCAGGTGGAAGTGAAAAGGGTGTTGAAGATGGATTCCTACTTGACTGCACAGATCTAGTCAATCTTTATATGCCAAACTATCGGGGCTTTATCGATGCGGATTCAGCACTAAAAAAAGAAGTAATGACGGATGCTGGAAAATACATTGGCATTTATGGTCTCAATTCCAGCGATACCGCAATTGAAGGAGAAAAGGAATATGCAGGACTTGCTGTCCGTAAAGATATTCTAGATTCACTGGGGCTAGATATTCCGAGTACCATCTCCGAATGGCATGATGCTCTTACTGCTGCGAAAAACGCAGGAATGGCGAAGCCCTTACTGCTTACGCTAAACGGTTATGGTTTTACCGGCTCCTTCATTACCGCCTTTGGTATCTATCCTGAATTCTATCAGGTAGACAATACCGTAAAATTCGGTCCCGTTGAAGAAGGCTATAAGAACTGGCTGGATACTATGCGTCAATGGTATTCGGAAGGCTTGATTGATCCTGACTTTATGATTAATCCTACCGGCATTGCAGATGCGCAGAATATTATGAATGATACTTCCCTTGCCTTTACAACAATCTGGACCTATACCAGCTACGGAGCCCTTCTAAACAGACTGACTAACAACGAAAAATGTAATATTACAGCTGTAACTAATCCGGTTCTGAATAAAGGAGATACACCCTATGTCATAAAGTCATCAAATGGAGCTAGCGGTAATCCTGCTTATATTACCTCCCGTTGCAAAAATCCGAAGCTTGCTGCCATGTGGCTGGATTATCAATATACACAGGAAGGTATGCTATCCAACTTCTACGGTGTGGAAAATGAATCCTATACCGTAGCTTCCGATAAAACCTTATCCTTTACAGACAAAGTCATGAAAAATCCTGATGGCTTAAGTGCTACCGAAGCTCTTAAATATTATGCAAGAGGCAATGGTCTGGGGCTTTATAATTGGGAATATCTTGAGCATTTCTATATAGGTGCTGAAGGTCTTCTTGAAAGTAAAAACATCTGGGATGACCAGAAAACCAACATGCTCTCCAGAAGAATTACCTTGACGGAAGAAGAAGGCAGCTCATACAACAGCCTATATACGGCTATTCAAACCATGGTTCGAGAATATGCCGCAAAATATATAATGGGACTAGAGGCACAGGATTCCTATGACAGCTTTAAGAACAGCCTTCAAGACAGCGGTTTGGGAGAGTGCCTCGGGTATCAACAGGCAGCTCTTGACCGTTATAACAACAGAGGCAAATAAATAGCTTTATAATTCAATTGTGATGAAACCACGTAATAAGAACGCGTCGCACTATAGCTTTTCAGCTGGAATGCGACGCGTTTCTATCTTTATTAAGTTATTTCAGCTGCTCCTTTAGTACATAGATTAATTCCTTCATCTGATCCTCTGTAATCTTCGAAAATCCAAACAGTGCCCTAAGCGGCAGCCCACCAGTCATTTCTTTTAGCATCTCATTGGAACTGCCAAAGCCTGATGCATTGCCTCCATTAGACTTCGAAAGCATCGTCGACATAATCGGTGCGGTTTTGGGGTTCTTTAACAATGAGCCTATCGTTGTATTCTCATCTACCCGGAAAGGAATCTCCCTTACAGGAGTGAACTTAACCTTCTCCGATAGACGAATTTCTGCAGAGGAATGAGCCAGTAAAAGCTCATAGGTTCCACCGGCAGCATACCAGTCTCCGATTTCTTCGTTATACCAGGATAGAGAACGGGCGTCGATTTCAAAGGTTACCGACTTCGTCTCTCCCGGTTTAAGCTCTACCTTGGCAAATCCCTTTAACTCTTTTACAGGCCTGCCCGGGGTACCGGTACGGTCACCGACATAAAGCTGCACTACTTCTTTTCCTGCCATCTTTCCTGAATTGGTGATCTGTGCCGTTACGGTTATACTCTCACCCTCTGTAAAATAACCACGAGTTACCTGCATATCATGATAGGAGAATTCGGTATAGGACAGTCCATGGCCAAAGGGGAATAATACCGGGATTTTTTTAGCCTCATAATAACGGTAACCGATATAAATCCCTTCTGAATAAACGACCTTTTTGCCATCTCCAGGGAAATTCAAATAGGACGGGGTATCCTCAAGTCGAAGCGGAAAGGTTTCTGCCAGTCTGCCACAGGGATTTGCATCTGCATATAATAGGGCATCTGTTGCCTCACCGACTCCCTGACCTGCAAGAAACATTTCAAGAATAGCATTCACCTTATCTGCCCAGGGCACTTCCACAGCAGAGCCATTATGAAGAACTACGATGGTATTCTTTTGCACTCCCGCTATCTGCTCAATCAGTCGGTTCTGACATTCCGGTAGCCTCATATGTTTTCTGTCAATACCCTCAGAATCAAAGGATTCGGGTAATCCGGCAAAGATAACAGCTGCATCCGCTTTGGATGCTGCTTTGACTGCTTCTTCAAAATGGGATTGATCTTCTAGATCCTTGTCATGTGGGAAGCCCTCCGCATAAATTATATTGGGATTTTTATCCCTACCGGTATCTAATGCATTCGTTACCCTGCTGGCATGAATGTGGCTGGAGCCTCCTCCTTGATACCGCGGTATTTTGGCAAAGGCACCTATGTAGGCAACTTTTGTCTGACGGCTCAGGGGCAGCGCACCTTCATTCTTCAAAAGAACAGCACATTCCTTTGCCATATCTGTTGCTATCTTGTGATGCTCCTCTATGTCATATTGCGTATTGGTAGCATCGGCTTGGGAATATTGGAATATAACCTTAAGAATGCGTTCCACAGCTAAATCCAATAGTTCCTCTGGGAGCAAGCCTTCTCTGACTGCTTTCACAATCTGTTCATCACGAATACCGTTAGAAGAGGGCATCTCAAGCTCCAGTCCTGCCTCAATACTCTTTACTCTGTCGTTAACAGCTCCCCAGTCCGACATTACGAAGCCCTCGAAGCCCCATTCCTCACGCAGGATATCCGTAAGCAACTTTTTATTTTCACTGGCATATTCCCCATTAATTTTGTTATAGCTGCTCATTACGGTCCAAGGTCCTGCCTCTTTCACAGCCATCTCAAAGCCTGCCAGATAGATTTCACGCAGCGTACGTTCATCCACCTCTGAGGAGCAGGTCATGCGGTAGGTCTCCTGATTATTAACAGCATAATGCTTTAGGCTGGTACCTACCTCCCATTCCTGAATCCCCTTGATCTGTGCTGAAGAAAGCTTACCAGTCAGATAAGGGTCCTCTGAGAAATATTCAAAATTACGACCGCAAAGTGGGCTTCTCTTAATATTAACGGCAGGTCCCAGTAAAATCGCTATATTCTCTGATCTGCATTCTTCACCCAGCGCACTGCCCATCCGATATAATAAGTTCTCATCAAAGCTGGAAGCGCTCGCACACGCTGGAGAAAAGCATACAGCAGCAACACTCTGGTTCAGACCGAGATGATCTGCTTCCCCTTCCTGCTTGCGAAGACCATGCGGGCCGTCCGTTACCATCACGGCCGGAATGCCTAGTCTTTCCACTGCTTTCGTATGCCAGAAATCTGCACCGGAGCATAATCCTGCCTTTTCCTCCAATGTCATTTGTTTGATCAGGTCTTTGATCATAAGTCCCTCCATTCCTGCGCAAGAATTCTGCGCATTATCTATTTCGATGAACGATCATTTTTTTGAATGAACATTGCTGAATGAACATTTGTTAAATAATCATTCGTTTAATGAACATTCGTTGAACGAACATTAGTTGAATGCTTAGCCCAGAAGGCTGCTGCCTTATCCACCCACCCTTCAGCTTCGGTTCCTATACCCAGAGATATTCCGTGCTGTGCCTTTTCATACAGATGATATTCGTAAGGTATCTCATTCATCTTCAAAGCCTTTTCCAGTTCATCTCCATGATGGTGATAATCCAGCAGAAGATCATTCTTACCTGCCCAAAAGAATACGGGAGGATAATCAGGTGTTATATTCTTGTCGATACTGATTGCACTTACAGCCTTTTCATCCGGTTCCGGCCCCAGAAGGAACTTATTACAATGTGGAAACTTCTCAGTTGATATGAGTCCATATGCTATCATGATGGCTCCGGGTTTTGGCATATTAAATTTCTTATAGCCTATATTGTCAAGACCATAGCAGCCAACCAGATGCCCTCCTGCTGAAAAGCCCAGAACTGCATAATCTTCAGGAACAATATTCAATTCCTCTGCACGGTCAAGAACATACCGGACAGCCGCTGCCAGATCTTCCACCGGTGCCAGATTATTTGCTTCCTCCCTTACACGATAAGAAAGTACAAAGGCAGTATAGCCTAATCCATTTAGATGAAGTGCCAGTGGATAACCCTCCGACAGAGCTTCGCAATTGGCATAGGCACCTCCGGGACATACTATAATAAACTTTGATTTCTTCCCGGAAGGAAAATAATGCAGACTAGCATTGGCCTTAGTGTGATCTTTTTTTATCTCTTCCTCGGAATAGATCTGTCTATAAACCCTCACCTTATTGCTGTGATTTTTAATTATTGCATTCAGACCGTCCGCATAAATTTGTCCAGTCGTTTTCGAAAAACCGGATGCGAATTTATCAAGTGTCTGTATTGCCATGATGTCATTCTCCTTGGACCGCGGATAGATTTTTGCCTTTTCTTCCACCAGTACAGGATGCTCTATGATACTATCCACCGTGTCCTGTGGTGTAATAAAGGCACCCACAGGCTTTTTTTTATGAAAGGGTCTTCTCATTTTCAGACCTGCTCTTTTCAGCTTCCTGCTGGAAAAGTAAAGAATCAGAATCGCTTTATTCATAACTATCTCCCTTCTGAATCGACTGATACCCGCTCTTTTTAAGAAAATCATCAACTTCAAGCTTTAACTGTTCTCTGGATGCAATAGGAGCAGAAAAATCAATAAAATCAGGATCCTCCACTCCGTTACCGTATTTCACCTGGAAATACTTACGTCCTAGAATACGTATCGTAATATTGCTGTGAAAGATACCATCTGATATAACATCAATCATGTGCCGAATCTGAGTTTTTGGCAGGAGGAAACGGTCATGAGCCGAACACACTCCGGTAAAATCCAGCTGGTCCACCTTCATTAGGTCATGGAAAAAACGATTGATCGGATATTTATTACCGTCAATGTAGAACACTCTTCTGCAGATGCTGTCACCAGATATCAAAGTTTTTGTTTTCTGATCATAAAGTACGATGCTTCCCGCAGTATGACCCTGAATATCATAGACCTGAAGTGTTCTATCACCGAGCAATAATTCATCTCCTTCACTCAAATCATGAATCCTCGCGGTTATTTTCTTTGAGGGTAGGAACTTAATGATGTTCTTCCCCAAAATTAATGCATCCTCCGGGTGTATCCATACATCGTCAAATTCATTCACAGCACCGGTATGATCGAAATGTCCGTGGCTTAGTACCAGCTGGACCGGCACCCCTGCCAGCTGCTGCGCATATTCCCGTAGTCCAGAGGCCCCAAGCCCCGCATCCACCAGCACTGCCTTTTCCTTTCCCCTAATCAGATATGTATTAATGGTTGCTGTACTCATTTCCCATTCCTTGCAGGATATCAAGAAGATTCCATCCCGCATCTCTTCATGGAAAAAATGTCCCTTTTTCATAAACCCCTCTCCTTAATGCCTAATATTATCACAGACTCCGCGTCGATATACTCTTCTCCAGCCCGCATTCTTATATATCTCTCCCTGTTCTTTAAAAATCTCTCCCGCCGTATTGTCATCCATCAGCCGATACCGAAACCATGCTGTCAATATGCCTTTATATTTACCGCCTTCCTCCTGAATCTCTGTATGAGAACAATAGCGTGCTTCCAGAAACCACCCCTCAACACTTGTTTCTAATCTATTAATAGCAGCAAGACATCTCTTGAAGGGCGAGATAATAAAATCAAGGGTACCGGTTAACACCAAAAAAGGAACATGAATTCTTTCCGGTACATATACATCCTCAGGATCACACCATCGCAGAGCTGGAAGTGCAATAGAAACAACGGTTTTTATATAATTTCCTTCCATAAAATTCGTATGTAGATTAATCACACCCGTAGAACCCTGGGAATGTCCTGCACAACCTATCCGCTGCGTATCAACATGCATGTAGAAAATACTGTCAGGATTTGCATTCTCCTCAAGCAGATAGCAAAGAGCCTCCTTTAGCGGCTTCCCGGTTCCAGTCTCACTGTTATAAGTATTCATAACAATAAAGCCCCAGGTAGCAAGATGCCGATGCAACTCATCATAATTCTTCGGTAAGGCGCCTGTTCCATTCCCCCAGATAATTACCGGAAGTGCTCCCTCCAAGTCGACAGGAGCATATAGAATAAAGCTTTCCTTATTCTCCCCATCGCCTATGATATGAGTCTTTATTATATGTTCTCCCTCTCCGCTGAAGAAGTATTCTAGGCTTTCTTTGGTAACCGGACTTTTTATCCGTCTGCCAAGGAACAGCGGTAGGAATACGATACTGAACAACAGCAGCATTACAACGAAAATAATTGCCAGCATTAATAATAAAATCCACATGGAATTCATCCTATTCCTTTCATTTAGTCCAGCAGCTTGTGAATCATCCTCCTTACGATATCTAATCGCTCAGTAACGTCAATTTCACCTTTGTCAATGATTTCCTTGCGGTGAGCCAGCTTCTGCAGATAAGCAAAAATGACGCTTACATAGGTTAAAGCTTCGTCAAATTGCTCCTTAACCTTCTCTCCGCTCATATTGGCGTCAATAATGGACTGTATCACCTTGTTATATTCCTGTGACAGATTATCGTTCGGGTACTTATCCGAGTAAAGAAAGTCGAACATACTAATATAACGGTAAGCCTTAATATGAGGAATAAATCTGTCCACCATGTTCAGAAGAATTTCCTTTATGGCTTCGCCGCCATTGCGGTTCGTCATATCAATAAGTTTCAGATCGCTGAATATTTCCTGCAACATTTCGTATTCCACCTCAAAGGCGATGGGATGTATGCTGTCATAGTAACGGTACATTGTTGCTTTACTTAATCCTGCTTCATTCATAATGTCATTCATAGTTACATTATTCAGTCCTTTTTCCAAAAAAAGCTTTTTTGCCGTTTCTATTACCTCTTTTTTTCTTTCCTCCATAAGCAGCTTTCTCTGCTCCAAGTATTTTTCTTTTTTTGTTTCTGCCATTCTATTCCATGGATACCTCTAATCAAAGTACCCATACCTCCCATCCTTCATAATCATATCCCTTATTAACCATACTGCCAGCAAACTCTGATTCATATGTCCTTAATATAAGCACCTCACCAATGAGTCTAAGATATATGCTAATTCTTTCTCTGTAGGAGCAGCCACTATTCATAGGCAATTCTAATAAAAAACTTGTGATACTAATAGTATCACGATACCATATGTATCATCATGTGTCAATGGGAATTCTAAGGACCACCTAAATAATTTTCCCATGATCCGTATCATCACCCGATAGTTTTTTACAAATATTAGAGACTACTTTACTAACCTTTATTTTCTATCAATTTTGAGGCAAAAAAAGAAAGCACCCATCATTTTTACGTGATAGAGTGCTCTTTAATTAAATCTTAGCATATCAAGAACAGCAAACTGCTCTTCTCCATTTTACATCTCATTTCTTTACAACTGGAAACCACAATTCAATATAACCATTTTCTTCATCACCGCCATAAATTTCAAAATTAGCACCTTCTGCCCTTTCATAATTCACAGTTGGCAGCCACTCGCTGTAAAATCGTTTTTGCATATCAGTTAGTATCTTTGACATTTCATTCCACTTGAATTTCTCAGAGTGGAAGACAGCATATGTCTGAGCTGGAATATGTACAATTTTATATCCAGTTGTTTTACTGTTCTTTGATATAAACGCACACAACATATATGGAAATGTATCTTCTTTAGTCTTTTGATAGTATTCAACTGCATGAATTTTACATAAATCTTTTGATATAAAATCTGGCGTATCGCCCGAATTTGTTAGTAATTTTTCATATTCTCCATTTTCTTGGCATTGTTGCCAAAGTTGATGTGGATATAAATAACCTTCTTCTCCTTTTAATGAGCATACAGTTTCGATACCAAATACATCAAAAGCTTCCTTTGTTTCAATTCTGTAATTCATTTCTTTCTCTCCTTTAATTGAAATTTGAAAGGAAATTCTTGGACATGCTTTTAATATCACTCCTTGCTCCTTTGCTGTAGTAGGAGCCAATCCATGAAATAATCTAAATGCTCTTGCAAATGATGTTGCAGTATCGTATCCATATTTTATTGCCACATCAATAACTTTCACATCTGGATTCTGCAACTCTATGGCTGCTAAAGTTAATCGTCTTCTGCGAATATACTCAGCAAGTGTAATATCAGTTATAAATGAAAACATACGTTGAAAATTATAGGAAGAGCAGCATGCTTTCATTGCAACTATATTAAAATCAATTTCACCGGTTAAATTAACTTCAATATAATCAATTGCTGAATTCATTTTTGTAAGCCAATCCATTGAACATCTCCCTCCTTTCAATTAAAGATTATCATATAATAATAGTACCAACTCAACTTTTTGTGCACAGTTATGTATCATATTTATTCTAGCAATAAATTTGTAATTATACTATCTCAAAATAAAGTATTCTATTATCATTAATCTAGTTCACAAAGAGTTAATCTCCATTCTTATGTATTTAATCTCTCATAAATATTCTATGAATACAGCAATCATGACCATCCATTATAGTCTGCACCACTTCACATCCCAGATTACAGTTAAAGCCCTCAACAAAATCTTTATCGCAATTACAGTGAAGGCTATAAAGCATTTCTTTCCTATTTATGTCGGAAGCAATTCTACCTATAAGGCATCCTGTTGATTTCACCAAAGTCATCCGTTCATTTATCTCCAGAATATTTTCATTATCACCGCCAGAAAAAAAAGGTATTATATCATCTATTTCATTTTTCCCTAATTTATTTGCAATCCTTTTCCCTTCTTCATTCCTGGCATAGGACTCCCTTTTTAAAACTATATCAACAAGAGTCGGACCATATACCCCCTTGAGAGTATCAATAATAGAAAGCGTTCTTTCAATATGCCAGCGGAATAAACCATAAAAATCTACGCCAGATTTATCTAGTATATTAATTGCTTCGTCTCCAAAAACTTCATATATAGCTTCAATGATATTAGCTGTTCTATCAGTATGGAAATCGTGCATTCTCCCAAATTGTTTCTCTTGAAGTTCTAATATATTATTTTGCATAGTTTACCTCCATATTTTAATAGAGTTATTTTACTGGGAATATACAAAAATTGTAAGACTTTAATTTTATCCTAATTTATGGTATAATATATATAAATAAACGAACCATGCTTTTACTTTTTTCAACTACCAATTAGCATTAAAATTTTTACTCACTGTTTACAAAGCATCTATCTTGAAGATGCTTTGTTGCAATATTCATAATATTTTTATCTTGATTATTATTCTTTGTCAATTCAAGGATCACCCATTATTCTCTAATACAGCCTAGCCTAAGTTAGACTCTCAAAAACAGTATCATTGTAATAATCCAATAGCAGGTGTTTAGCAACAATTAGCCTTTAGCAGGCTTCACTAAATCGATAACGACTAACTCAGGTCTATTAAAAATTCTTGGAAGGCGAGTACTTTCCTTTGCTAAACCTCGGCTGACAATTAGTACAGCATCATCAATAATATATTCTCCGCCTGCGTACGGAGGAAACAATCCTTGATTCGGGGCATATAAGCCGTTTATAATTCCAGGTAAGCGCCATTGTCCACCGTGTGCGTGGCCTGACAATACAAGGTCAAAATTATATGTGGTATACTCTGCAATCATCTCTGGTCTGTGTGCTAATAAAACGGTATAGTATCCATTTTCATATACATACTTTAGTGATTCTAACTGCTCTGTTACGTCTATGGTCGAATTAGTATATCTTAGCACATCGGGATCGTCGATTCCGCAAATATTAATCTTTTGCCCATGAATATCGATAGTATCATAGGTTCCATTCAAGATTTTCACATCATATGTCAAAAACAAATCAAATATTTTGTCAATTTCATTGCTCCAATACTCATGGTTTCCCGTGACATAATAGCATTTATATTGATTGGCAATCCCTTTTAGCAGAAACTCTGTATTGTCATTTGGGATAACATCATCGCATATATCACCACCCAATAAAATAATGTCAGGGTTTTGCTTTTTGATTGCCTCAATTAGTGTCAATTGGTCTGTACCATATTGGCACGAATGCAAGTCCGTAATCAGAACAATTCGTACCTGTTCAGTGATTTTGTCTGACTGAATTGTATAAAACTTCGTTGTTAGTCGTGTATCAAAAGCGACTATTATGAAAACCGACAATATAATGAAAAAAACCACAATAAAAACATGCTTTATTTTCAAGCGCTTCATGTGTCTCCACCTTTCATAGGGATTGTATAAATTCGCTCCTCAAGCGTTAAAATCAACTACTACTTCAAAAATATTTTGCTTGGTAGTGTGTATATAAAAAAGTATCAGAGTAAAGCAATATTTTCAAGGCATTAATTGTAAATATTGCATATGGCTTTATCAAGGGTACCGGTTAACGCCAAAAAGGAACATGAATAATTGTTTAATGAAATGATTCCAGCAGTTTTACAAATACAAAGAGCACCTTACCAATGTTCATTGATAGGATGCTCTATAATTATTTCTTTGCTGTACAATCTGCTTTAGCTCGATTATCAAATAACGTTGAAATTACAACTATTTTATCCGATTCAATACTGCCTGTGCAGACCATAATAAACTTTTTCTGTAACTAAAGGCCGGCTATTAAGATATCCTCTTTCCAGCTGTTGGACCTGCTTTAAGGCCATGAATCTCATCTATATGGATAAGAACAACCGCTTTGGGCTTGGGCATGCCCACCTTATTGGACATAGCAGCAGCCTGTTCATAAAGTTCTCCGCTACTTTGAACTTCCGGAGTGCCTATAAAACGGTAACCGTCAAGAGTCTCCCTGTTAACCACTGCAACGGCTACCTTAGAGCCATCCAATAAATTTTGATATGTTGCACCGCCTGTACCTTCGTTAAAAATCAGCGTCTCGTCGTTAAGTACACGTGTTGACCTTTTTGGGGCATTGTTTGGAACTCCATCTTTGCTGACCGTAGCATGAAAACATTGTTGTGTTGCTACCATATCCTTCATTTCTTGTGTTAATTTAGCCATGCTCTTTTCATCTCCTTTAAATAATAATTAGTTTATACCCTTAAAAGCTCTTGGCCTTTTCGTGAGCATCTTTCATTGCCTTTCCTACATTAGCTTCAACATCAATACCTATAACATCTAGTACGTCTGCAGAAATAGTAGTAAAATCTGTAATTCCTAAGAAAGCGAATATTGTCCGTAGATATCTGTCACCCATTTCATAGGCTGAAAATGGCTCTTGTGAATATTCCCCACCTCTTGTAGTAATATTTATTGCTTTTTTCCCCTGGCACAGACCTACTGGGCCTTCTGCAGTATATCTGAACGTGATACCTGTTATGCAAATATAGTCAATGTATGCCTTCAAAATAGCGGGAATACTCAAATTCCACATTGGCTCGGCAATTACATATTTGTCTGCTGCGGCAAACTGATATGCATATTTTAGAATTGGGTGCTTTCTGCTTTCATCAGTCTTAGGTCCGAAGACAGCACTAATATCTTCTGCTGATAATAGGCTTATACCCTCCTTATATAAATCTAAAGTTATAATTTCATCTTCAGGATGAAATTCCTGGTAGTTTTCAATAAAATTATCTGAAACTCTAAATGTCCTTGATTCACCTTCTAATTTTGAATTTGCCTTAATATAGAGTACTTTACTCATGTTTTTCCTCCTTAAAAAATATAAAATATAAAGAAAGTATTTCTTTTAACATTGATGTTTTATATAGGTTTTATTAGAACGCTATGATATAATTATAAATCATGATATCCTTTTAGCAAGTAGGTACTTTTTAGAACCGTAGTATCTAAAAGGATACCTAGAAACTTCGGAGGTGTGAATTGAATGAAGAAGGAAGTAATAAGGCATGAACAATGCTATATGAGGGAACAATGTCTTAAGTATGATATATGTCCTATGGTTTTAGTCCAAAAGTTAGTTTCAGGTAAGTGGAAGATAATGATTTTATGGTACTTGAGTTATAGTACGCTTAGATTTAGTGATATTAAGAGCAGACTGCCACATGTAACTCAAAAGATGCTCACACAGCAATTGAGAAGTCTGGAAGGGGACCATCTTATATTCAGGAATGTATACAACGTTGTACCCCCTAAGGTAGAGTATGGGTTAACAGATATGGGTAGAAGGTTAATCCCGATACTTGAGATGATGCATGGCTTTGGTGCTGAATATATAAGAGATGGATATGCTGAATGATTCGTAAAACATTTTTTTATGTATTAATCAAAATTCACCCCTTCAGATAAGTTTTTGTTTAAAAACATTTGAATAATTGATAATGAAAATCGCATTGTCAAGTTAATTTCAATTCAGTAAGCATTTGTTTTAATTGATGTTTTAGAACAAAAAGGATACTACCTCTTAATCTTATTAAGCGATAGTACCCTTGTTCTGAATTTTAATGAAGCACGCAAAGTCTTGGTATATTTTACATCTTTTTCGTTTGGTTTAAATTCTTCTATTCTAATCACCCGACAGATTCGAAATTTGACTTCATACTTAATTATTTATAATATTGATAGTAATTCCAGCCATATGTATCACGCAAAATACTCAACTTGTCAAAATTCACGATATCATCCATCTTCTCAACTATACCATACTTATCATATTTTTTTATTTCTTTAGAAACCATATCAAGAATCTGTACTTTAATCTCATCAGGTATTCCCTCATCACATATGAAAACAGTATATCCACCTAATCCACTGTTAACAACTTTTTCAACGCCATTATCTTTATAAGCTTTTTCAATTACTGGACAAATAGTTTTTCCAGCTTCTGTAATGACTTCTCCTCTCCATATACGAGGAAAATAAAAGCCATTGATTCCAGAATTAGGTTTATCTATGTTTTCTATTTTTTTTACTGGAATGCCTTCTTCTGCGCAAAACTTACAATACACTTTTAAACTATCGCCAAAGATATGTTTCCATTTTTTTTGACGAAAGAATCCCTCATACAAATCTGTAAGACTCATCAATTTTTCCGATTGCTCACAATAATTTTTTTCTAAATATAAGTTATATAGTTTTACACCTTGCGACGCATACCATCCCTGCATCCGCTTCAGCACTATATCAGGCTGTTTTCTACCCTCTAAAATAGCAATAGTATCATCATAGACCTCTTGGCTAATAAGATTTGGCATATTATTAATCCTCCATAAAATCAAATCTAACATACCTAGTTAATTTATCTTTTTTATTCTTATTGTAAAGGTACTGCTTTAGCTGTCAAGACAAAATTCTAAGATTTTTTTAATAGACTGATATATGTTGAAAAATTACAGCCACCATCTTATATGAGCTTTCTTTTGTGTTCTAAATAGTTGACTAAGCTTGAAATATATAAACAATATCGCTTAATATGTTTTTCATATCAGCTATGATATAATCCAAGGATACAACCTTCTATTAATATAAATAATCCATCCTCCTGCTTCTAAATTAAAATTTTACAACCCTCACAACATGATTTTCAAAATCATTAAAATATAGGTTATTAGCCGAATCCCCTGTTCCAGCAAAGGATGAAATAATCCCATCCAAATCAACTTTTCTTACTCTGTCGTTTCTGTAATCATTAAAATAAAACACCCTACCATTTTTACATGATAGGGTGCTCTGTATTCTTCACTGTTATTCAATGCGGTCTAACCTAAGTTAAACCATCGAAAAACGTTGAAATTTCAACACT
>DPVV01000018.1 GCA_003526525.1 Lachnoclostridium phytofermentans
TCCCTGATGAGGTTAAATTATTGTTACGTTTAACAAGTTAGCTCCCGAGCCCTTAAGAGCATTGTAGGTTAACTTATCCATGGACGAACCGTCAAATTGTATGGTCTTGATGGCACTATAGTATTTATTTGTTAGGGCAAATGGCGGTGTAAAGGACACGTTATGCAGTGTGGCCTTATGAAAGGAAACACACTCCAACGCTGCCTTGCCAAGCTTTACATTACGAAGTGTCATTCCATCAAAGTGTTGCCCCCGCAGGTCGGTATACTTAAACTCACCACCGTCAATGACGCAGCCGTCAAAACTTACATCTCTCAGGTCTACCATGGAGAAGTTCACATCTTTTAACTTGATGCGAATGAATTTCACCCCGGTGAGTAGCACCTTATTAAAATTGGTGCGTACCATAATCGATTCCCGGAAACTAACGCCACTAAGGTCAAGGGTAGTGAAGTTGCAGTCGGTGAGGTTTGCACCATTAAAATTGGTTCCACGCAGATCGCTGCTCTTGAAGGAGCTTCCGGTCAGATCCGCACCGGAGAAGTCAGCGCCCTCCATAGTACTGGCCCCAAACTTACCTCCGTGCAAGGTAACGCCGGCAAAGTCACTGCCCTTGAGATTCTGTGCACTGAAATTAACCAGTAACTGTCGCTCCAAAGTATGAGTTAGGCTAGCCATTTCTCCCAAAGTTTCTTCAATATCACCAATGCTATTAAGTGTCTCAGCAAGAGCTGCTTCCTCATCCTTACCCTGCGATGTTAGTTCTTCAAATCGTTCATTTAGGTCGGCAAGCATGTCGCTTTTAAGCTCTGTCACACTCTTCGTCCTATCATAAGGCTCAAACAGATTGTTTACATAGTGATTTATTTTTTCGTTCATCATATCATCTCCATATTTTTAAAGCAGATTTTCCAGTACGCGCTTTGCGTACTCCCAGTTGCCTTTGTTACGGATATAGGTTTCTTTCCCTTTTTCCGTGATTTTAAAGTATTTTCGCCTACCACCTTGAGTTTCATCTCCCCAGTACCATGTGATGTCGCCGTCCGCTTCCAAACGACGTACGCTGGAATACATGGTGGCTTCCTTGAGCTCATATTCTCCGCCCGAACGATCAGCGATTAGTTTTACAATCTCATAGCCATAGCGGTCAGCTTCGGACAAAAGCCTTAAAATCATAGTATCCGTATGGCCGCGTAGCAGGTCGGACGTAATTTTGTTTTCGCCCATATCATCACCTCCTGCGTTCATTATATATCATACTACTATGACAGTCAATGTACTATTTTAGATTTAATACATTTCTAATTTATTGACATATGTAAACTTTTTGCCGCATGGTTATAGCTGAAAGACAAAGAAATGTTTCAAAACAGTTATACCCAAAATAACGGAATGGTGATTTCATCAAATGTCATTTGGAGTAGCGATTCACCACTGAATAAAAAACAGCAGGAACGATTAAGTTTGATACCGTTCCTGCTGCTATACCGTATTCAGTTCCCTTTAAGATAGGTTCACGAGTTGTCCTTGTTTCTACCTACCTTCTCGTACAAGGTAATTGCTTTTTTATTAATAATTCTGCAAGCCTTAGGTGGTATAATCCGCTTTTAGTACTTTATCATACAGCTTTCTTTAAGCAGATTCTATCAATATCTTCACCTTTCAAAGATTCATTTTCTAGAAGTTCTTTTGTAATATCAGTAAGAAGTTCTTTGTTGTCTGTCATAAGTTTTTTTGTACTTTCATATAACGCATGCATCTGATTACGACATTTATTTAATAAGTCTGTATCATATTGATCTTCTAATGCTGCAGTACTAAAGAGGCCCATTTCCTCGTCCATACCATATTTATTCAAGTAATCAACTATCATGGCAGATGCTTTTTGTATATCATTACTAGCACCAGTTGTGATTTCCTCTTCTCCAAAGATAAGTTCCTCTGCTATTCTTCCGGCCAATAATATTTTGATACTACATAATATCTGTCGTTTTGTCTGATATAAGGAGTCTTTTGGAATAGAGAGATTAAATCCACCCGCTCCTCTAACGCTTGGAATAATAGTAACTTTTGAAATATATTGTTCGGGTTGCAATAATTTCGTTGCCAGAGCATGTCCTGCTTCATGGTAGGCGGTAATACTCTTATCTCTTTCTGAGATAAAACTTCGATCTTGTAAAGGGCTACCTGCTATTACTGTATAGAAAGCTTTATCCACATGCGTAGCTTGAATATAGGATGATTTTTCATTTGCAGCCTGTATTGCTGCCTCATTTAAGAGATTTTCAAGCATAGCACCACTAAAGGACACCGTATTTTTTGCAAGTAGCTCTAAATCAACATCATCGCCAAGTGGTTTCTTATCACCATAAAGCTTTAGTATCTTTTTTCTTGCGAGGATATCTGGCAAACCAACTTCAATTTGTCTATCAAATCGCCCTGGACGTAATAAAGCTTCGTCTAATGTATCCAATCGATTTGTGGCACCAATAACGACGATACCTTTATTTTCATGGAAACCAGACATTTCGGTTAACAAAGCATTTAAAGTTTGGTCTCGTTCATCGTTGCTCGCAGAGGTACTTCTTGCTCTTTTTTTACCTATTGCATCAATTTCATCGATGAATATAACAGCTTTTTCACTTTTTTTAGCTTTGTTAAATAGAGAACGGATACGACTAGCCCCGACACCCACATACATCTGTACGAAGTCGGAACCGCTCATAGCATAAAAAGGAACACCAGCTTCTGTGGCAATGGCCTTTGCAATTAATGTCTTTCCAGTTCCAGGAGGTCCATAGAGCATTACCCCTTTTGGCATTCTGGCACCAAGTGCACTATACTTTTCAGGTTCTTTGATAAAATCAATGATATCACCCACCATGCATTTTGCTTCAGCATTACCAGCGACATCACCAAGTTTGACTCTATTTTCAGCTTTATTATTTTTTGCTGCGTTTTTCATTAAAGGTTTGTCTTTACCACCGCTTGTTCTAATATATAAAAACACACCTGTTATAACGGTAACTATCAGTATGACCTGAATTACCTTAGTTGGGGAATAAGAGTCATTGTTGTCAACTTTAATATTATGAAGTAATAAGAATTCTGTAAAATTTTCTGTTTTTGGGTTAGGAACAATATAGGTTATATCCTTATCTGAATTTAAAATTACTTTAAGGGAATTGTCATTTTCTTTAAATTGAACGGATGCTACCTGATCTTGGTTAACAGCATCTAAAAAAGAGGGGTAGGTCATCTCCTCTTTTGTTACAGACAGATGGAGGGACATCAAAATACCTGAACACGCAAGAATTACTGCTATCAGGATAATCCAATATAGTTTCTTCATATCATAACCTCCTATGGTTTCACGGATACCAAAATGCTTCTTCCGTTATTATAGGATATTATTTTACAAATATCTACAAATTATATTTGGATAATATGTTTTTAAATACCAGATGCAAGTAGTTTCATGTTGCTTAGATGTGTGGTGTTTGTGGTTTCTCTTAAAAATCAAAAAGCAAAAGAACATATTTGATTTCAATGTTGAACACCTTTGATTGTTTCCTAATTATCCCGTATTATATAATTTTACTCTTTACCTATTATTTCAATTTTTCTAATTCTAGCATTTAAATCTTTACCTTTATTAGGTTCTATAATTATCAATTTAAAAAATCTAAAATTAATTGGTTTATCCAAATCAATAAATGTAGTTACTTTATCATTTTCTGCAAGACCATATAAAAATTTCCAATGTTCTGAATCGTTAGATATATATATATCAAATTTATTTGTTATATAATCATTGACATAATTATAATGCTCAATTAATATTTTATAAATTTTTCTTATTATACCTAAATCAATTACCATCCAATGATTAAAGGATATACCATTTGAAACCCAGAGATCATATTGTCTATTTTCCTTTGATTCAAATAATACATTCTCACTTGACAATTTTATTCCATCCATTATTAATTCAGAATCTGCACTAATTTTTACAATCGTTTCTTTACAATAATTAATATACACTTCATAATAAAA
>DPVV01000261.1:0-2557 GCA_003526525.1 Lachnoclostridium phytofermentans
ACGATTCATAAAATTCCACGATATATTTTATTCGATCTGCGAAAGCAGACTCATCAAATTCCTTCATATAAGAATTCTTAAATTCATTGGCTTTTTTCAGCTCGTCAAATGGCCAGAATTCTGGATTACTTCTCAAAAAACGAAAGTCTAAATCATACCAGTCCTTCTTTACCTCCCATATAAACTCCTTGTCCTTTTCAAATTGCTCCCAAAACTTTTCTTTTGTCATCTGGTATATTCTTTTATACCATAGTACATCGGTAACAAGATGAACATAATAGCCAAGATAAAAAGAAAATTCTTCATTTGTATGCGTTCTTCCATGCAGGTACTTCTTTGCAAAATTCTCCGCTAATTGATCAGAATCTCCAACATCATTTTTAAAATGAGATATTTCTTTACTTGGTGTAAATACTGACCAGTCTTCGTTTGGTACTCCACAGTCCGGTGCAATATTACCAACAATAAGTTCGTGTGGTAAGATATCAAAAAGTTGCTCAAATACTCTATCCCCCACCCTTAAATGAACCATCCAAGACGCCATTAGTATCTACTCCTTCCCTAATAAACTTATTTTCTACATACAAACATTCCTGCCTGTTTTGTAATCTCAACTTGTCTTTTTTGCCGGAACAGCTCTACTAAATAATACTCAAACTCTTTACGATACCCATGGAGCACTTCTGTTTGATTTCCATGACAAGAAAGAACATAGTGAAGCAATGGACGATAATCATCTAAAATTAATCTATCCTTATAATCCATTCTATTTACAGAAGAAAAATGAGGCTGTAAATAATTCCTCGCATTTTCTAATCCAAATAAATCCGAAAGATTTACTTCCGAAAGAGTAATCTTAGGATTGAACTTTTTCGTTATCTGCTCAATTTCCTTCATATGTTGTTGTCCGTAAGCTGTACAAACAAATACACCATTCGGCTTTAAAATACGCGCAATTTCTTCGCAAACCTTATTTCGATCATTCGCATAGAAGAGTACATGATTGGCAATCACAAGATCAAAGGTTTCCTTAGAAAAGTTAAGATGATTAATATCCATAACATGATAGGTACAAGATAAGTTTGTCTGATCTATGGCTTCTTTTGCAACCTTTACCATCCCATGTGATATGTCCGTTATTGTTATTGATAATTTATCTGGTAGAATAGCTTCGTTTTCTACCCAAAAGGTACCATTACCGCAGCCAAGTTCTAATATCTTTTGATTTTTAGCAAAAGGAATATGATTTGCTAGGAAAGGATACCAGCCTTCAGGGTTCTTTGAGTACTTTTTATGTAATAAGATTCTAACATTGAGATGATCTGCATTTTTATAATTCTCTCTGATACTTTGTTTCATATTCATTGCATGAATAATATCTGTAATCTTATCCCAACTAATCTCCTTATCAGATTGTAACATATCATCTGCTTGATCTATCGTAGATTTAATAACTTCTAACTGATTTATCTTTGATTGCAGTAACTGCTTTTGCAGATGGAGAGAGTCTCTAAAACTCTCCCTATCCACTGTGCCGCTCGCCATACTCTCAATTTCTTCTAAGCTAAAATCAAAAAACTTTAATGCTAATATCTTTTGGAGTTTTAGAAAATCTGAATTCGTATATAAACGATAACCTGAATCTGTTAGTTTTGATGGCGGAAGTATCCCTATCTTATCGTAATACCGAAGTGTTCTGATTGAAATGTTAGCGCACTTAGCAAATTCACCTACAGTAAAATAAACGTTCTCTTGGTTTAGTTTCATAAATTCCCTCATTTCTCCATCGTCTTTTATAAAGACTAACTCAACGCAATCCGTACTCCTTTAGATACCAATCTATTGTAACAGCCATCCCTTTCTCAAAGTCGGTTTTAGGTGCCCAACCGAGATTTCTCTCTATTTTTTCCGTATTAACTGCATATCGTTTATCATGTCCAAGACGATCCTCTGTAAATTCAATCAAGTCCATTGATAGGGACGAATCCACGTGTTCTTTTAGATAATGAAGGATGGTAGTGACAATTTGAAGAGCACTCATCTCATGATGACTCCCGATATTATATACCTCTCCTAACTCACCCGTTAATAATACAGAATCCATCGCTATGCAGTGATCCTTAACAAAGAGCCATTCTCTTATGTTTTGTCCATCTCCATACACTGGTATCTTCTTATGATTCAAGCAGTTTTTGATACACTTTGGAATTAACTTTTCCTCATGTTGATATGGGCCAAAATTGTTACTACACCTTGTCTGTACAATTGGTAATCCATAGGTCTTATGATAAGCAATCGCAACCATCTCTCCTCCTGCTTTGCTTGCAGAATAAGGATTATTCGGGTGTAATGGCATATTCTCCATAAATTGTCCAGATTCCTCTAAATCACCATATACTTCATCGGTTGAGACATGTAGAATCCTCTTATCACTTATATCATCTCCCCAAATGTTATGAATAGTATGATAAAGCACCCTAGTCCCAATGACATTGGTTTGAAAAAATTCGGTATCTGATTGCAAACTTCGGTCAACATGAGATTCTGCTGCCATATG
>DPVV01000261.1:2676-3145 GCA_003526525.1 Lachnoclostridium phytofermentans
TGAGATTCTGCTGCCATATGCACTACATAATCTATCTGCTCTTCTTTAAAGATTTTTGTTAACAATTCTATCTCTAAAATATCCCCTTGCACAAACCGATAGTTTTTCTTCTCTTCAAATTCTTCTAACCACTTACGATTTCCTGCATAAGTTAGCTTATCATAGTTAATAACCCTAACATCCTCACCGTAAGATTCGAAAAGGTACTTAATAAAATTAGTTCCAATAAACCCTGCACCACCTGTAACAAAATATGTTTTCATCCTTACCTCCATTCTGGCACTTTTGTGCCTACCAAAGAACGATAGCGAATTTTGTACGATATTATATTGTACGGCATTATCGTATACCATTATAAAATCGTATGCTATCATTGATTTGTTTGCGCGTTCTAAGATCACGTGATAACTGGAGTATAAAGGGTGACGCAAGGAGAGAGTCAAATGTTATTTTTAATAATGATTTTTAA
>DPVV01000524.1 GCA_003526525.1 Lachnoclostridium phytofermentans
TCATCATAATGCCTTAGCATTCGAATACTAATCCTTGATAATTTTGAAAAATCGCCTATTCTAAGCATTTATCGTACCTCACATATATGTGTATTTTTGAGCTCAATACCAGTATAGAGTATACCATAATGTCAGAGTCAATAGATAATATTTAAAATAAAGTCCCTTAATTTATAGAAAGCATTATTTCGTCATCACCACTAGTATAAAGAGCGAATGTATTGGATTCGTTAGAAATATATTAGTAATGATGCCATATCGATTCACTACATAGAATTAACCTTAATGAAATGATTGATGTTAGAATTCTTCAACTATTTCTTTAAGAAGCCATAATCTAAACATTTGGTTAAAGAATATTGAAAATAAGAGAGGGAATAAATATGTGTACAGCTATGACCCTGCAATCTTTAGAGAATGTAAATTTTTTTGGAAGAACTATGGACTTTTCATACTGCATCGAACCAGCTATTTATAAAGTACCTAAAAACAATGAATGGAAAAATATTCTTACAATGCAAAATTTTCATGATTATTATAGCTTTATTGGAATAGGCCAGGAAAGCGATGGATTGCTCGGATTTTTTGATGGAGTTAACGAAAATGGTTTTGCAGCTGCTGCACTATATTTTGCTGGTTATGCATGTTTTGACACTCAACAAAAATCTTTTGATAGAATACCAGTTGCATCCCTAGATTTTCTTCACTATATCTTAGGTAGATGCGTAACAGTCGAAGACCTTTATGTCCTTATAAATGACATTTCCATTGTGGGTATTCCTGATCCAGTAACCAAAATCGTAGCTCCCCTTCACTGGATTGCTACTGATAGAAGTGGTAAAAGTGTTGTCATTGAGATGACAAAAGATGGGCTTATGATATATGAAGACCCAATTGGAGTTATGGCTAATAGCCCTGATTTTCCATGGCATTTAACTAATTTAAGAAATTATATGGAAGTATCTCCTATGCAAAGTCATGAAGAGTTTTGGGGTAATGTGAAATTAACACCATTTGGTCAAGCTGGAGGTACTTTACTATTACCTGGTGGTTATACTTCACCAGAACGTTTTGTAAGAACAGCATATTTAAAAACACACATTACTATGCCAACAAATAATAATGATATGGTGATAGAATGCTTCCACATTTTAGAGAGTGTTTCTATACCAAAAGGTATTGTTTTAACACAAACCGGTGCTAATGACTATACAAAATACATAACATTTATGAATACAGATACTTGCGAGTATTATTTTAAGACTTATGATAATCCTCAAATTACTACGGTTAGTCTCTGGAATGTCTATGGATATGCTGCCAACCCAATCAGCTTAGGAAAATTAGAACGCCCAATTTTATTCGAGAGATTGTAAAATTATTATGTCCTACCCAATAACAAAAGTCAGACCACAAAGTCTGACTTTTGCTTCCCTTATATTTTGTATCTATCATTATTTATATATTTTACTTACTTCCTGTTGTTTCACTCATAGTATCCGTAAGTTCTGATAATGGTTTAAAAACATAGCCCATCTCTTCCCATTTTGTTAATAATTCATCTAAAATCTCTCCGTTTGTATTTGAAGTATTGTGAAGTAGGACAATAGCTCCATTATGTATTCGCTTTAATAACTTACTAAATGCCTGATCTTTCGTTGGTTGTTTATTTTGATCCCAATCAACATAAGCGAGGCTCCAGAAGAATGTCTTATAGCCTAGTTCTTTTGCTAATTTTAAATTTTCCGTGCTATATTTCCCTTGAGGAGGACGATAATATTTCATCAACTTTTGTCCTGTAATTTGTTCAAAGAGTTTTTCCACATCATCTACTTCTTTTTGAAAACTATCCAAACTAGAGATTTTAGACATATCATAGTGATGATATGTATGATTCCCAACTGCATGCCCTTCTGCTACCATTCGCTTAACCTGATCAGGACTAGTTTCAAGAAAATGTCCAACTACGAAGAAAGTAGCAGAAACATTATGCTTTTTTAAGGCATCTAATATTTTCCCTGTGTTTCCATTTTCATAACCACAATCAAAAGTTAAATATATTACTTTGTCAGTATTCGCTCCAATGTAGTAAGCATCATATTCCTTTAATTGTTCCATTGATACATTACCTTTTGGTTGTGTTCCTTCTTGTCCGAAACCCAGACCCCAATTATCTACCTTTTCCTTCACAGCAAACGTTTCTTGGTAATGTGCTACACCACGTGCTGTCACATTACCTAATCCATAACAAAAAGCAAAAAATACCATCCACGCAATTATTTTTTTGTAATTATTTTTGATATATCCTTTGTAATCAACTTTTTTTAAATCCTCAAATCGAAACTTCATTTCACCTATCCCTTTTCAGTATGTTTCATTTAATTATATTAATTATCTTAATAAACATTCTCAATTCTCATAATTAGATTGAAGATGCTTCTTATTATATGGTATAATATTACATAAAAATAGGTGAGGTACACTTATGGGATTATCAATATCAGTATCGCCAATCGCACTCTTCATCATCCTTATTGTATTCTTTAATTGCTTGATAAGTTTTGGAAAAAGTAAATGGATGAATCTTTGTTATATCATTCTATCTTCCATTCTTTCGTTCATAGGTATTGCTGGAATGATTCTTATGCGTCCGATATTTATTTCCAGAATAAATAAAAGTGCTAAGATACGCGAATTTGATTCCGAATTTTTGACTTGGGCAATTAAAAAGTTTGATTCTTATGCCGTTTTTTCTATTACTGCAACATGTATTATCATATTATTTTTCTTAATATATTTTTTCACTCTTAAAAAATCGGATGGATTTATTTGGAATAATACTACCTTTATA
>DPVV01000488.1 GCA_003526525.1 Lachnoclostridium phytofermentans
AATCATGTTTTATGAGTTTCAACGTTCTGGTAAACTGCCAAGTACTATTCGCAATAATTGGAGAGGTGACTCTGGTTTAAACGATGGATCAGATGTTGGTGTGGATTTAACTGGTGGCTGGTATGATGCTGGTGATCATGTAAAATTTAATCTTCCTTTGGCTTATACTGTAACTATGTTAGCATGGGCAGTATATGAAGAAGAGGCTACTCTTTCAAAGGCAGGACAATTAAATTATTTATTAGATGAAATTAAGTGGTCTAGTGATTATCTAATTAAGTGTCATCCACAAGCAAATGTATTTTACTATCAAGTTGGTAATGGAAATACAGATCACTCTTGGTGGGGACCTGCTGAGGTTATGCAGATGGCTAGACCATCCTATAAGGTTGATTTAAATAACCCAGGTTCTACTGTAGTAGGAGAAGCAGCAGCTGCCCTTGCAGCTACAGCACTTGTATATAAAACAAAAGATCCAACTTATTCAGCAACCTGCCTTCGTCATGCAAAAGAGCTTTACAATTTTGCAGAGACAACAAAAAGTGATGCTGGATATACTGCAGCAAGTGGGTTCTATACTTCCTATAGTGGATTTTATGATGAATTATCCTGGGCAGCTACATGGATTTACCTTGCAAGTGGTGAAGCTACTTATTTGGATAAGGCAGAATCCTATGTATCCAAATGGGGAACGGAACCTCAATCTTCCACATTAAGTTATAAGTGGGCACAAAACTGGGATGATGTTCACTATGGTGCAGCTTTATTATTAGCGAGAATTACGAATAAAGCAATTTATAAGAATAATATTGAAATGCATCTTGACTATTGGTCTACAGGATATAATGGTAATCGTATTACTTATACATCAAAAGGACTTGCTTGGTTAGATTCCTGGGGAGCATTACGATATGCGACGACAACAGCATTTCTGGCAAGTGTTTATGCTGATTGGAGCGGATGTAGTGCAGGGAAAGTTAGTACCTACAATGCATTTGCGAAACAACAGGTAGATTATGCATTAGGAAGTGCTGGAAGAAGTTTTGTGGTTGGATATGGTGTAAACCCTCCTACAAGACCTCACCATAGAACTGCTCATGGTTCATGGGCAGACAGTCAGACGGAGCCAAATTACCACAGACACACCATTTATGGTGCTTTAGTAGGTGGACCTGGTAGTAATGATAGCTATGAGGATAACATTAATAATTATGTAAACAATGAAATCGCTTGTGACTATAATGCAGGGTTTGTTGGTGCTTTAGCTAAGGTGTATAAGACTTATGGTGGAACACCAATTGCAAACTTTAAAGCAATTGAAAACATAACAAACGATGAGCTATTTATTCAAGCTGGTATTAATGCTTCTGGTCCTACCTTTATCGAAGTAAAAGCATTAGTATACAATCAGACAGGTTGGCCAGCTCGTGTTACTGATAAATTATCCTTTAAGTATTTTATTGATATCTCGGAATATGTAGCAAAGGGATATACCAAGAACGATTTTACGGTATCAACAAATTATAACAACGGAGCAACCACGTCGGCACTGCTTCCTTGGGATGCTGCGAATAATATTTATTATGTGAATGTAGACTTCTCTGGAACTAAGATTTATCCAGGCGGACAATCTGCTTATAAGAAAGAAGTACAATTTAGAATTGCAGGCCCACAAAATGTAAACATTTGGGACAATTCCAATGACTACTCCTTTACACAAATCGCTAATGTTAGTTCAGGTAATACCGTAAAGACCACATTTATACCATTGTATGATACTGGTAAATTAGTATTTGGTAATGAGCCAAAGACTGGTGTTCCTTCTGCAAGTCTTGATAAGACTACCGCAACCTTTGACAAAAACCCAGCTGTATCCGCAGATATTCCAGTAACCATTAACTATAATGGTAATACGTTATCATCAATTAAGAATGGAGCAACAGTTTTAACGAAAGGTACTGATTATACCGTATCTGGTAATGTAGTAACGTTATCTAAGAACTATTTCTCTGCACAGAGCGCTAGTACGGTTACTTTAACATTTGTATTTAGTGGCGGTAACGATGCAACATTAAAAGTAACATTGGTAGATACTTCTCCAAGTGCATCTATTAATCCAAATGCTGCTGTCTTTGATAAGGCTAGTGGCAAACAGGAAAATATAGTTGTTACTCTTGCCCCAAATGGCAATACCTTAGTTGGGCTTAAGAATGGATCTAAAAGTTTGGTATCTGGAACTGATTATACCGTTTCTCGAACATCAGTGACGATTCTATCTTCTTATTTAAATCAATTTGCAATAGGAAATCAATCCATTGTATTTGAAATGAATAAAGGCACAAATCCAGTCTTAGCAGTTACCATTAAGGATTCTTCTGTTGTTACAACCGGAAATATTAAACTTCAAATGTTCAATGGAAACTCTTCTGCAACAACAAATGGTATTGCACCAAGAATTAAATTAATTAACACAGGAACTACTGCAATCAACTTATCCGATGTTAAGCTTCGTTATTACTATACAATCAACGGAGAAAAGGATCAGGCATTCTGGTGTGATTATTCTACCATTGGAAGTTCTAATGTAAATGGTGCCTTTGTAAAGATGAGTTCATCAAAAACAAATGCTGATTACTATTTGGAATTTTCATTTAAGTCCGGTGCTGGAACATTAAATGCAGGACAAAGCATCGAAGTTCAAGGAAGATTTTCTAAGGTAGACTGGTCGAACTATTCACAAACAGATGATTATTCATTTGGTGATAGTAGCTCAAGTTATGCTGATTGGAATAAGACCACAGTATATATCTCTAATGTATTGGTTTGGGGAGTAGAACCGTAATTAGAGAAAAGTTATAATTATTTTTTAAAGAGGGGTTTATAACTTAGTATATACACGTCCTAAAAATGAGGTCCGACACTTGCCATGGGGCTGGTGTCGGGCCTCATTTTTATCTAAAATTAAATAGTCTTCTATGATAACAATCGTTGATAATGATTGGATAATAATTGAAACGGAATATTTCATAGAGTATATTCGCTCAATGAAATATTCCGTTTTTATGTTAGTTTTATATGTTATTTTCCATAAATACATTCGTAAGAATTTTTTACGGTATTGTATGTATAAACTGCATTCCCATCTACTGTGACAAAAAAGTTTGTCACTAAAATACTCCTATTTTCTAATTTTGCATAGACGCCAAAACTATAGCAAATTCGATCTTCGATTATCAGCTTTGAGTTATCCGATAAAATTAGGTAATCATCAATTTCAGCAGGTAACCCCGTTTGAAGAGTTGATAAGGAATGTATCATTTGGATAGCATCGTCTTCTAAGATAGTTAGGTCCTCGTTCACATTGTTATCAAGAACATAACTCCCAGCAATAGAATTCGAATTTTCAGTAAAGAAGTTATCGTCAGATAGCGTTAAATAATTCTGATCTAGGGAAAAGGTAAGGCTTACTTCATCGTTTGTAAAATGTTTTGCAGTTGTTCCATCAATATAGCCAATACCACTGAGACGATTTACTCCAAGGCTGTTTCGTGCTAGTATATGAAATTCAAAAGAAGTGGAATCGTTTTGAATCATGGTTATAGTAGAGGTCGTTACACCTCTTAAGTCTTTGCGAACAAAAGTACCATTCCAATTGATTTCTGTATCGTCTTTGGCTGGGGTTATACTAAAGGAAGAAAATGGAGTATGCTTACCATCGGAAGTTAAACAGGAAAGCTCACCGGTATTCTTATTTACGAGTATTGCTGGTTCCAGTAATGTTAAGTTTTTGGTAACGATAAAAGAATAATAGTTCTTTGAATTAATTGTTATATTTTCTGAAAGTAATGATATGGTATATTTTCTAGTATTAATTTGCCCCTGAATTAAGGATAGAGCATCCTCCCCCGTTATTAATATATCCTCTGTAATAGGTAAAGCTTCGGGTTTATCGGTTATATTTGGAGCCCCCGTTACGGAAATCGTAACAGCAGGGGTAAGCTCACTAGAGGTACTAATCGAGGAATTGTTTGGACTTTGTGTTGCTTGACAACCACTACAAAGAATAGTGGACAGGATACAAAGCATAATCAGTTTACGAGATGACATAGTAAGCCTCCTTTATGATCATAGATAAGAATAGGATAATATCGGAATAAGGCAAATTTTAGGCAGAATTTTTAAATGTTTCTTAACTTTTTAATTTCCATTATAAAATTTTAACATACAGTTCAAAATGTGATATAATGTGTAACATTATCTGAAGTAAAGAGATTTAAAAGCAAAAGGATATTAAATTCAAATAACTCTTAAATTCTTTAAAAAATCACTATGAGATCGGAATTGAGGAAATAATGAAGTATGACTATAGAGAAACAGTAGAATATTTATTACATTGGTATGATCTAAATGCAAGAATCTTGGAATGGAGATCAAATCCTAAGCCTTATTATGTATGGATTTCTGAAATTATGTTACAACAAACAAGGGTGGAAGCGGTGAAATCTTATTTTGATCGGTTTATTAAGGAATTGCCAACCATAAAAGATTTAGCGGCAGTTGAAGAAGATCGATTGATGAAATTATGGGAAGGATTAGGTTATTATAATCGTGCCCGTAATCTTAAGAAGGCAGCCATTGTAGTTATGGATCAATATGATGGTGAACTACCAGCAAATCGAGAAGAATTAAAGAAACTCCCAGGTATCGGTTCGTACACTTCAGGAGCAATTGGTTCGATTGCTTTTCAATTACCAGTAGCGGCGGTTGATGGGAATGTGCTTCGTGTTATGAAACGTATTGCTGGGAGTTTCGATGATATTACGAAGGAGAAGGTAAAAAAAGAATTAGAAGAAGATATCGAAGCTATTATCCCGAAAGCTCGTCCAGGGGATTATAATCAATCACTTATGGAACTTGGAGCAACAGTTTGTCTGCCAAATGGTAAACCGCTTTGTGATAGATGTCCAGTTATGCATCTGTGTAATGCATTTCACAATGGAGACGAATTAAAAATACCGGTGAAACCGAAAAAAAAGGAAAGAGCGATCGAGGAAAAAACAGTACTTGTGATGGAATGTGCTGGCTCCTATGCAATCCGAAAGAGGACAGAAAGAGGACTTCTACATGGGCTCTGGGAATTACCTAATATAGAGGGAAAACTCTCGTTAAATCAGATGGAGGAACAGATAAAAACCTTAGCTCCTAATGCAAAAGTAGAGAGAAAACTAGGAGAGGCAAAGCATATCTTTTCACACAAAGAATGGCATATGAACGGTTACTATATTAAGGTTGAAAGGAAAGAGGATGTTCCATTACCTGAATTAATATGGGTAGATAATCAAACTATTCAAAAGGACTATTCTCTTCCAACAGCATTTGAAGCATATCGCAAGGAATTGTTTTAAGTCTAATTCTCTTAGGAATGAATATTTACTGAATATTACGGGAAAATAAATTTTTGTTGCCAAAATAGGACGTTTAGTGGTAAGCTGTCAATAAACATAGGACAATCTGGGGAGGTTATGCAATGGAAGTAGATTTTTCATTATCCGCTTATCGGATTTTTAATGCGGTGGCAAAAACGGAAAATATATCTTTGGCAGCAAAAGAACTGTATATTAGCCAGCCTGCTATTAGTAAAGCAATCGCAAAGTTGGAGCAAAGTATGTCAGTTGCGTTGTTCACCAGAAATTCTCGTGGAGTGAAGCTAACAGAAGAAGGAAAACAGCTTTATTGCTATACTAGAACTGCATTTGAAACCCTGAAAGAAGGGGAAGATGCAATGAAGCGAATCCATCAGTTAGGAATTGGACACATTCGTATTGGTGTCAGTACGACATTATGCAAATTTATTCTTCTACCATTTTTAAAAGAATTTGTAGACGAATACCCACATATTCGATTTACGATTCAGTGTCAATCTACGCTTCAAACGTTAGATTTAATAGAAGAAGGAAAATTAGATATAGGATTAGTAGGTAAACCAGATACCTTGAAGGGAATGGTATTTAAAAAGGTTGGTGAGATACATGATATCTTTATCGCAACAAATAGTTACCTTGATAATCTAAAAATCAGAGAGGGAAGGGAACTTACCGGACGAGAATTATTAGAAAAGGGTAACCTTATGCTTCTTGATGAAAAAAATATAACCAGAATGTATATCGATGAGTATTTAGCAAAAAGGCAAATAAAACCTGTGCAGATACTAGAGGTAAGCAGTATGGATTTATTAATAGAATTTGCAAAGACAAGTTTAGGTATTGCATGTGTTATAGGAGAATTTGTTCAGAAAGAATTAGACTGTGGCGAATTAACGGAGATTGCTTTACCAGGAAAATTAGACAAGCGAGAGATAGGTTTCGTTTACATGAAAGAGAGAGGAAACCAGGAATCTGTTCGCAATTTTGTTCAAAAGATGGAGGAATTGATATGCGAAAGCCAAGGATGATTCTATTTGATTATGGACAGACCTTAGTGAAAGAGGTTGGGTTTGAGTCGTTGGAAGCAGAAGAGGCAGTATTATCAAGGGCAATCAAAAATCCATATGGCGTGACAGCGCAGGAGATGATTGCGTTTGATAGAGAATTAAATAAAGAAATTGGTAGATTTACAAAGGATACAATGGATGATTACAAGTTAGAGGTTCATAATCATCCATATCAAAGGTTTTTATATGAATATTTTGGTTTAGAATTTAAGGAAGATCCTTATGAGATTGAACAATTATTCTGGGATACCGCAGCACCGGGAGTTCCAACAGATGGTATCAAGGAAGTTTTAAATTACCTAAAAGAGAATGACATTCGTGTTGGGGTTATCAGTAATATATCGTTTAGCGGAGAGGCTCTAAGAAGACGTTTGGCTTCTGTTCTTCCAAAATATGATTTTGAGTTTATCCTTGCATCGAGTGAATATGTATTTCGAAAGCCAAATAAATTTTTATTTCAGTTAGCGCTTCGAAAGGCAGGATTACAGCCAAATGACGTATGGTACTGTGGAGATAACCTAAATTGTGATATCTTTGGTGCTTCTGAGGCAGGAATATTTCCAATATGGTATACTGGTGCGAATAAAACAGGTGGTTTTGATTATCTTGAGGATTGTGAGGCAAGTCACCCTGACATACCTTTATGTAAAGTAGAGGATTGGTATCAATTTATTGATTTTTTAAAGAAAACGGATTAAATATATCTTCGGAACTATAATCACTATCAGCAATCCGAATTACGATGCAAAGAAAGCACTTTTTATTAGAAATATAAGTATTTTATGAAATCAGGCAAGTGATGGATGCACTAGTTTTATAGTGCCTTCCATCACTTGCCTTTTTACTGTTAAGGTGCTACTAATTCAACTTTAATTCTGTCTGGGTTTTCAAAAAATACTGCGTAGTGTTCTCCTCCTCCTCCTGCTCTGTGAGCTTGCGATGAGTACATAAATAATAATATAATTATAAGTCATATT
>DPVV01000081.1:0-1075 GCA_003526525.1 Lachnoclostridium phytofermentans
TTTTTTCTGCCCAATTTATTTTTGAGCAAAAAAAAGCTGCCATACCAATGATGATATAACAATTATCTACATGTTCAGTTTCACCCTCATTCCATACTCTCACACAGTTGGTGTTAAAGTAGTTGAGACTTGCATTCGTTAGAGCGTAGCCCACTAAATACACATAAACAAGTAATGAGGAGTGATTTTACACTCCTCATTACTTAAAGAAACAAGCATATTTTCTAAAAAAAATGATAATGCGGCCTATTTTCACCAAATAACCAATATCTTAAGTAATCATCCAATATAATGGCGAAACTAGATAAGATACACCAAAGCATTGAAAAAGGTAAACAAACCTGCCCTAGTATTTGAAATGCATGATTTGAATAATCCCACACATCTAATTGGAATACTATATTAATTAGTATTCCTGAGATTAATTCAACTATAGTTACGATAACTCCTCCTAATAATGCTTGTAACCAAAAAGGAGATCTTGGAAGGAATTTGTCTATCATTCCAATTAATACAAAACAAATTCCACCTACAATGCCCATAGTCCAATGAGTATAACCACGTCTTGAAATAATTTCGATTAACAGATATAATGCTCCGCCAATAAAAAATAATGTCAAATATTTATTAATCAAAGTTTTCATAACATTCCTCCTAATTATAGTTTCTCCTATGATTAGGTTTCAATGCTGAGAATAACTTCTAAAGACTATAGTATATGGAAAGTTTGATTTTTTATACAATTCCTGAAAATATCTGGTGAGCTTTAGTCTTTTTATGTAAAGAAAAATTTAATCCTTTCCCTTTATTATTCTCGTTTTGATTGATAAATTCAACCTCACAAAGAGCGCATTGTCCTGCATTGAGCCATTCTGATTGAATCTGCCTACGTTCAAGCACAATCCCTGACTTTCCATTCTTCTTGTTTATATTCTAACGATGTCTTCTTTACGATAATATTCTTTCGATTATATTCTTTTTAACTATATTATTTTCAATAATAATCTCCTCGATGGTAATATACTAGTTTGACTTCCTTCTATAGTATTTTCCTTCTATAGTATTTCCTCTATAG
>DPVV01000081.1:1316-3054 GCA_003526525.1 Lachnoclostridium phytofermentans
TAGTATTTCCTCTATAGTATTCCCTTCTATAGTATTTTCCATATTAGTATGCTATCTTTTTGATCTAAAAATTCTTACGGTACTATAGGAGATAGCCGCTATGTCAATCAGCATTACCAGAACTTCCTATCATTATTTTCATTTTATTTATTTTTTTATAATTTCTTATTACTATACATTTCTAGACCAAAACCTACACTTTTCCCCCTAGGATAATCTCTTAATGGAAATATATTCACGAACTATTCAACTCTTCTAATAAAATAATCATTAGAAAAAACTAGGTTATCCAACACTGTATAAAGTAAGAATGATAACCTAGTTTTTTTGATATTTCTATCATAGTCATTAACTCAGACCGAATATCCTAATCGCTTTTTACGATATCAGTGATTGAATTAATTTAATTTATTTGTAAACGCAATGATGTCAATTTTAAAACTTGAAAACAATTTTAATTCGAACTAACCAATGTCACATTCGATGGCGGAGCAACTGACGGAGTATCATGAGTAGCAATAAATCCGAAGGTCATGCTTTGCCCTGGATCTAGATTCATCGCCCACGCTGGTCCCTTCACTGTAATAGTACCCGAATTCTGACTAACCAAATCTGCAGCCCATATTTGGTCTATATACCCTTTGTAAGTAAATGATACAACAAAATTCTTTAATGCTGTACTAGTGGTATTGGTTAATGTGATATTTGCCTGTGTATGTTTATCCCAAGTATTCGTTACTTCGTATTTTAATGTGACTGGACCTGTTCCTGGAATTGGTGTAGGAGTAGGGGTTGCTGTTGGAGTTATTGTTGGCTTTGGTGTCACGGTTGGTGTTGGAGTTACTGACGGAGTTATTGATGGTTTTGGTGTTACAGTTGGGGTTGGAGTCGCCGTTGGTGTTGGCGTAGGGGTTACCGCTGTTGCAGTTCCTGTTATGTTACCATTAGACTTATTAAGATTATATTTTGTCTTTTGGCCATCATAAAACTCCATCTCAAATGATATAGTTCCATCATAAACAGAACCATCCTTAAAGAAATCAGGCTTAATCGTTAAAATATTGTTATCATAGTTAGCCACATAAGTTGTACTATACTCTAAATACATCCACCAACTTTGATTCGGACCAACTCGATTAGAACCTATATACGCTGTTGAACGACGGAGTTTACTTCCGTTAAACTGAACTGGAATATTAATTCCATTGGATACAGTTCCGTTCATATTTTGAAATACTGGTGCTTTGAATTTCACTAAATACTCATGCCAATCAGCTCCGCTTGAAAACTTAATCACTAAATCAGCTATAGTACCGAAATTACTTCCCATAGCATCATAAACCCTCTTCACGTAGGAAGCTTTTAATGTCAGCGTTGCACTGGATTGGTTGTACGTAAAATCAGTACCACTAGTTAATCCTGTTACTCCAACAAATGTATTCCCATTTAGAGTAAGTGGGATATTAATATCATTAGAAGGACTACTGTTTAAGTAAATGGTATCAAGACCGGTTGCATAAGAGGAACGACCTGTCATAGATGCTTCTAACATATTTCCAACCAAAGGTTTTTTCCAGCTATACTTAGAATCGTTACGGTTAATTCCAGATCCGTTATCCCAGAACATTAAGCAGATTTTCTTTTGTCTAGCTAAATAACTCATATACGCATAATATTTTAATTCTTCACCCGGTTGATTACATTCAGTACCAGAGTCATAACCTAAAAGGCCATATTC
>DPVV01000047.1 GCA_003526525.1 Lachnoclostridium phytofermentans
GGAAGGATGTTAAGGTTAATTCGAAAATAGGAGAAAGGTGGGAAATTTGAGTAAAGGAATATAAAATGAATAATCTCAATTATAATTCAATGTTTCAAAATAGAAAATTCATAATACGAATTCCTAAAGATATATGCAATTTACTAATTTTTTGTTTAACAGTTGCATTTATTGCTTTACGATCAATTGTCCCATTTTTATATGGTGTTCAATTAATTTTTATATCCTACATGGGAATAATCGCTATCAAAAAATTGAATAAAATATTTGCAACTCAATATGTAGTTGTATATGGAATGTTTTTTTTGTGGTGCTGTCTTTCCGTTCTTTGGTCGCCAGCAATAGATAAAACAATGGCTGCGGCTGTAAGCGTAGGTCAGATGATAGTAATTTGTTCCCTAATGACGCTATATTTAGTAAGTATAGAGAAGATAGAAAAGGTTTTATTTGGAATTGCTATAGCAAGTATTATTATGATAGCCTTTTTGATCTTAAAAACACAACCATCTGAATGGGTAGATGTTTTAACCGGCTCTTTTTCAGCGTCTTCAGATAAAGGTAGAATAGGGTATTCTATCGGACACCATCCCAATGCCATGGGTAATTTATGCGCTTTATTAGCCTTTGTATGGTTGTATTTTTACGACAAATCAAAACGTAAAATTTATTTAGTATGGATTTTGTTATTAAGTTTTATTCTTTTATTTACAAAATCCAGGGCAGCTATTCTTATGCTTATTATGTATTTTTTTGGATACATTATACTTGCTAAAAAAAGAAGATTTCTATTCATTAAAATAATTCCAACAATAATCATATTATCATTTATATTATACTGGGCAATTTTTAATATTCCTATATTATATGAATTAATTGGTTTTAGAATTGAGGGAGTATTTGGGGTATTTAACTCCTCTTATACTATGGATGCAAGTTCCTATACCAGAATAAATATGATGAAATATGGAATAGACATGTTTAAAAAGCATCCTTTTACAGGAGTTGGTTTTGGAAATTATGCATATTATGCCTATCATTATTATGATTTATTTTCTGAAACCTATGCTCATAGTAATTATATCGAAATACTAGCGGGATTAGGAGTGGTTGGTATATTCCTTTATTATATTCTACCAGTTTTAAGCTGTATCGCTCTTGGATTGAATTTAAAAAGAACGAATGGGAGTTTACGAAAGCTATGCGCTTTCTTATTTGTTGCAATTATTGTTAGATTAATAACTGACTTTATAAAGATAACTTATAACGATGAATTAACCCAAATGATAAATGTAATTTGCATCTGTGGTGCGAGTTTAATAAATAGAATGCAAAAGGAAGGCGGGTGATAGGATAATCAATGAGTGAAAATTTTAATTCTAAAGTAGTGAAAGCTACAAAGTGGTCAACAATTACAGAAATTTTAGTAAAAATACTATCTCCTATTACCAATATGATTCTGGCAAGAATTCTCACACCAGAAGCGTTTGGAATAGTAGCTACGATAACAATGATAACAAGTTTAGCTGAGATATTTGCAGATGCAGGATTTCAAAATTTTTTAGTTCAACATGAATTTAAAAACAAAGAGGAGTTAGATAATAGTACAACAGTAGCGTTTTGGTCTAATTTCGTGCTTTCAATTTTTATATACGTACTAATATTTATTACAAGAAACCAAATTGCTAGAATGCTAGGAAGTCCAGAGCTAGGTTTTGCAATAAGTCTAGCTAGCCTAAGTATACTACTGAGTACTTTTTCAGGTATCCAAATAGCAAGATATCGTAGAAATTTCGATTTTAAAACACTTTTTTTTGTTCGGATTATAAGCTCTGGAGTACCATTTTTAGTTACCATACCTATGGCAATGATTTATAAAAATTATTGGGCTTTACTAATTGGTACCCTAACATCGAATATAATTAATGCAATCGGGCTTACCATAAGGTCTGAATGGAAGCCAAGATTTTACTTTAATATCAAACATTTTAAGGAAATGTTCTCGTTTAGTATGTGGACATTTTTAGATATTATAACTATGTGGTTAGTATCCTATACAGGGACTTTTATAGTAGGATATTATTTAAGCGATTATTATCTTGGATTATATAAAATATCAATGACTACTGTAGATAGTTATATGGCTATCATTACAGGTTCCACTGCAACCGTTTTATTTGCTGCTTTATCACGGTTAAAAGATAACCAAAAAGAATATGAAAAGACACTTTTTACATTTCAAAGGATGATATCCATGTTTGTTATGCCTATGGGAGTTGGATTATTCCTATACCGTGGCTTAGCAACTAAAATTCTGCTTGGTTCTCAATGGACAGAAGCAAAAGATTTTATTGGACTTTGGGCATTAATTAGCGCAATCAATGTGATATTTGGACAAAACATTAGTGAAGTTTTTCGAAGTAAGGGAAAACCTCATTTAGCACTTCTAACACAATTTTTGCATTTAGTTGTCCTTGTTCCTGCTTTAGTTATTACTTCGCAAATAAGTTTTAGAGCACTGTATATAACTCGTTCCTTGGTAAAACTAGAATATGTATTTGTAGGTTTGGTTCTTCTATGGGTAGCATTAAGAATATCATTTTTAAGAATACTTAAAAATGTAGCACCAACTATTATAGCATCCTTATTGATGGGGTGTATAGCTATAGTATTGCAAAAGGTAAGCAACGCTGTAATTTGGGAATTTATCTCTATATTTATATGTATGTTAGTGTACTTTGGAATTATCTTATCCAATCGGACTATGCGTAGTGATTTAATAGGAATAAAACTTGTCAGAAAGATATTAAGTAAGATTAAATTTTTAAAAATAAATGAGAAGATATTAAAAGATTAAGATATTTCTTCAAAAGAGAGAGGAGATAAATTGAATATAGCTGTTGCGGGTACCGGTTACGTAGGATTAGTAGCAGGTGTATGTTTTGCTGAAAAAGGACATAAGGTTATCTGCGTTGATACAGATAAGGAGAAGGTTGAATTGATGAAATCCGGAATTTCTCCAATTTATGAAGCTGATTTAGAAGAACTGATGATAAAGAATTATGAAGAAGGTCGATTGGACTATACTACTGACTATGTGGCAGCTTATAAAAATGCAGATGTAATTTTCATTGGAGTTGGAACACCTGAACTACCAGATGGATCTGCGAATCTTTCCTATATAGCTACAGTAGCACGACAAATTGCAGAGTCGGTTGAACAAGATTGTCTTGTAGTTGTTAAGTCCACCGTTCCTGTTGGTACCAATGATAAAGTGGAGCAGTTTATAAAAGACTTTCTTATCCATGATGTAAAAGTTGAGGTTACAAGTAACCCAGAATTTCTAGCACAGGGTAGTGCTGTTAGGGATACTTTAAAAGCTTCAAGAATCATAATAGGAACAGAAAGTAAAGAGGCAGAAGACAAACTCCTAGAAATTTATGAACCTTTTGGTCTACCTATTGTATCTGTAAGTAGAAGAAGTGCAGAAATGATAAAATACGCTAGTAATAATTTTCTTGCCTTAAAAATCTCCTATATGAATGATATTGCAAATTTATGCGAATTGGTAGGGGCAGATATTGAAGAGGTAGCAAAGGGGATGTCTTTTGATACTAGAATTGGCTCTAGTTTCTTAAATGCAGGTATAGGCTATGGAGGAAGCTGTTTTCCGAAGGATACCAAAGCTCTAAAATATCTTGCAAAGCAATATTGCTATGATTTAAAAACCGTAGGAGCTGCAGTAGAAGTCAATCGAGATCAAAAAACAAAATTATTTAAGAAAGCCAATAAACGTCTCATTACTTTTCAGGGACTTAAAGTTGCAGTATTAGGACTTTCCTTTAAACCTGGTACAGATGATTTAAGAGAAGCACCATCCCTTGATAATATAGCACTTCTTCTTGAGCAAGGTGCAAATATCTATGCATATGACCCTGTAGCTATGAGTAACTTCAAAAAAAGATATCCTGATGAAATTATATATACACATACACCAGAAGAAGCATTAGAAGGAGCCGATGTATGTTTTATCTTTACTGAATGGAAAGAAATTAAAGAAGTTACGCCAGATACATATAAGAAATACATGAGGACACCTTTAGTGTATGATGGACGTAATATATATGAGCCTGAGAAGATGAAAACAGCAGGCGTGGAGTATTACTCTATTGGAAGATAAATGATAAGTAGAGTGTCAAACCCAATGTACGGCTATATTTAAAAGTTTTATGGCTTTTGCCACTCTTTTTAATAAGTCAAAGCGGATATTCCCAATCCGCTTACGTTACTTGCTCATAACCTCATTGCCACTACGTGGCATTTCAGCAGGAGCTTAAACTCCTGCTGAAATGGCAAGTCCTTACCCCGCTTACAGAAGAGGGGGACTTGCCTGATGAGGTAAAAAAATAAATTAAAAAAGGAAGAATTATGAGGTCGGTTATTTATAAGCTAGATTTAACAAAATTATATTTAGTTACAGGAGCAGCAGGGTTTATTGGATTTCATCTTGCAAAGACGCTTCTCGATCAGGGTGCAACTGTTGTTGGTTATGATAATATAAATGATTATTATGATACAAAGTTTAAGTATGCAAGGCTTACTATCTTAGAAAAATATAATAATTTTACATTCATAAAAGGCGATCTTGCTGATAAGCAAGCCATTGACAAATTATTTATAGAATTCAAGCCGCAAATAGTGGTAAATCTGGCCGCTCAAGCAGGTGTCCGCTATAGTATCGAAAATCCTGAAACATATATAAATTCTAATATCATAGGTTTTTTCAATATTTTAGAGGCATGCAGACATTATAACGTGGAACATCTTATTTATGCATCTTCTAGTTCTGTATATGGAGCCAATCAAAAAGTACCTTTTTCAATATATGATAAAACAGATACACCTGTTAGTCTCTATGCAGCTACAAAGAAATCGAATGAATTGATGGCGTATACTTACAGCCATCTTTATGGAATACCAACGACAGGACTTCGTTTCTTTACTGTATATGGACCATATGGCAGACCAGACATGGCTTATTTCTCTTTTACTAAATCCATAATGGAAGGTAAGCCAATAAAAATATTCAACAATGGTGATATGTATAGAGATTTTACGTATATCGATGATATTGTAAAAGGAATTGAGCATATATTATGTAATCCACCTGAACAAGACGAGAATAAGATAAAATATAAAATTTACAACATCGGTAATAACAAACCTGTTAAGTTAATGGATTATATAGAAATATTAGAAAATTATCTAGGTAAGAAAGCCATGAAAGAATATTTACCTATGCAGCCTGGTGATGTGTATCAAACATACGCGGATATCTGCGACTTAGAGGAAGACTTTCATTTTATACCAAGTACCTCCATTGAAATTGGGTTAAGTCGTTTTGTGGAGTGGTATAAGAGTATTAGTATTCTTGAATGATATAAGCTTTTTAAGCGGTAAAGGCTGTTTGGCAGCCTTCTTCAAATTAATCAGTTATTGTAGAGGGGAGATTTTATTGAATCAATGGACTGATATCCATAGTCATATACTTCCGTCTGTTGATGACGGATCGGAAAATTTAAAACAAACACGAAATATGTTGAAAATAGCACACGAAGAAGGAATTATTCATATAATAGCAACGCCACATTATGGAGTTGGGTATATAAATCCGGATATACAAGAACTTCAGAAAAAGCTTGAGCTTGTTAGAGAAGAGGCGAAAAAGATAGATCCTAATTTTAAAATAGACTTAGGAAATGAATTGTATTATAGCGAAGATATAATAGAACATTTAAAAGAGAGTAAGGCGTTAACAATGGCAGGTACCAGATATGTTCTTGTGGAATTTCCTGTCTTTGAAAGCTTTCGAAATATTAGGACTGGATTACATCGACTACTTATGAATGGATATTTACCCATCCTTGCTCATACCGAGAGATATGAAGCATTATATAAGAATTTCGATAGAATAGAGGAATTAATCAAGCTTGGTGTTTATATACAAATGAATATTACAAGCATTCTTGGTGGTTTTATCAATAAAAGAAGTAGATATTGCAAAAAATTAATGGACTATGGATACATCCATTTTGTTGCTACAGATTCCCATTCTGATCATAATAGAGAACCAAGAATGATAAAGGGGGTAAACTATTTAAGAAAAAAGTATGGAATAGAACTTGTAAATCAATTGCTAGTTAAGAATACATCTCAATTATTAAGTAATAAGTATCTATGTGACGAGGAAGAGGAGCAAGTATATGCAAAACAATAATAAAGATATTGAAATCAATATTGGTGAGTTATTCATTTTATTATTGCATAAGATATGGATTATCGTATTAACTAGTATTGTATGTGCTGTAGTGGCAGGGTTAATAAGTAAGTTTGTTATGACTCCTGTTTATACATCTAGTACAAAGCTTTATATTATTAATCGACAGAATAAAGATATTATTACAAGTAGTGATTTACAAACCGGATCTCAACTTACCCAGGATTTTAAAGTGCTGGTATTAAGTAGTCCGGTAACGGAGCAGGTTATTAGTAAATTGAATTTAAA
>DPVV01000048.1:0-2431 GCA_003526525.1 Lachnoclostridium phytofermentans
ATGAGAATCCTAGGAAAAATGGATGCTTCATTATAAATTGAGTAATTCGATTGAAATAAGGGTTCGCCAATAGGATAGTAAGTAAAACGCAAAATGGTATTATCAATAAGATAATCAGTTTTGGCATACCAAGTAACCAGGCGAAGAATCCATGTGCCATGAAACGATTACGAAGGAGGATATGTAAAATATAAACTGGCAACGTTCGTTCTCCAAGTACGGTAAAGGATAATTTGATTCTAGGTACTAACAAAAGAAAACTTATACTAAAAACGAATGCAAGAGCATACCAGATGAAACGAATAAAAGCTCCATAATGCCAATATTTTTTAAATATAGAGATATAGGAAGAACCCGCAAATACGATTTTAACGAATGGTTTTACATAAGGATAAATCACAGTAAGTACCAAAAAGCTACTGATAAACAGAAGAATTGCAGGTATTCTTAATCTTAAATTGAGTAACTTATCCAGTTGTTCTTTTGTTGTATAAAAACCTAAAATAAAAAATGGTAGAAATACAATTGTTCTTGATAAGACCATAAATGAGCCTATAGAGGAGTCATAGCCGCATATTAGTGCAAGTAAGATGGTAGTAATAAGAACAAATTTTTTATTGCTTTTTTCCAAGAAAGGAATTGCCATCGTCCAAAATACAAGCGCTAATAAATACCACGGAGCATCTTTAACATTGAAAAGGTTTAATTTACCTTTCATTCCGGTACAAATATAATTACTAATCTTGAATAATAGAAACATCCAAAATAGAGACATAATTTTATATGTATTAAATCTTCCGTTTTTATGTACATGTTTCGATAAATAGCCAGACACAAAAATAAAGCATGGCATATGAAAAATGTGAATGATATAGTAGAGATATTTTAGCTCCTTTATTCTAGTAAGTTGGCTTAAAAAATGTCCCATCACTACTAAAATTATTAACCCAAATCGTAAGTTATCGATATAGGGGTCGCGTCCTGTATCATTTTTCGTTATTGACTGCGGATGATACCATTTTTTTAATAACAAATACATAGAACTTGTCCTTTCGAAGGTTGTAATAATATGAAATAACAATATTAAAAAAATACCCCATAAAATTGTATAGCATATTAATAGCCTAACCAATTCCATGGGGTATTGTTAATGTAGGAAAGTTAAAATTAAACTCGTAAAATTACTCGTAAAAATTTTAAATTGCCTTATTTCCTATTCTTCTGTAGTGTCTGCTTCTTCTGCACTATCACAGCAGTCGCATTCAAAATCATCATCAAATTCATCGTCAAAATCATCTTCGAAATCTTCTAGATAATCAGGAGTCATAAATTTGTATACAGCATAAGCAATGCCTGCAATAGCTGCGATTGCTCCGACAATAGCAAGTATGAAGATTAAAGTATGTTTCTTCTTCTCAATCGGATCTTCTTTTTTGTGAATTAATTCGCTTAGTTTAGAAGCAGCAAGTAACTCACTGAACTTGTCGATTTTATTATTCATAACAGCACTTCCTTTCCTATTCTCTGATGATTCATTACAAACGAGTGGACTATCATCATTTGTATTGATTTCGGTTATTAGTCCTTCGCAGCAAGCATATTGCTCGCGAATCAAAAATCATGTAATCAAACACGACTTTATTTTAATAAATTTCGTTCGTGTATATTATACCACCCACTTGCAGTTTTTACTATATGAAAATAAGAAAATTAAACCAGTCCATGAAAAATACAGCAATTAGGACATTATTAGTATGCCACAATGCGTTTATTCTACAATTTTTTCTAATTTAGCGAAAGAGGATAACATTTTTTTGATACCTTGTTCGCCAAAGTCAACTGTAACTTCGTAATCTCTGCCGCCTTTTGTTAGATTTGTAACAACACCTTGTCCAAATTTAATATGCGCTACAGTATCACCAACGCCATAGGCAAGAGTGCCAAGATTACTGTTACCAAAATTTTTGGTTGGTAATGTACCACCAACGGATGGTTGAAACCCGCGTGTTGTTTTTGTTTGACTAGAAAAAGATGGCATGGAATTAATTCCAGTTGTACCATGCATGGAAGGTGTAGCCTTATCAAACATGCTATCATTGAAACTACTTGATGCTTTTACATATGAATTATCTGAGTCAAACATGCCACGTGACTGAGTAGAAAAGTTTGGTGATGCATTACGGATTGGACTTTCACCATAGGAATCCTTTGCAAGATATCCTTTATTCTGGGCGGACTGAATCGTTAAAAGATAGCGAGGAATCTCATTAATAAACCTGGATGGACGATTAAATTGGGTTTCACCTCGCATCATTCGCTGCCTAGCTGCACTTAAATATAGCTGTTTCATAGCTCTCGTGATTCCTACATAGCAAAGACGTCGTTCCTCTTCGATTTCAAGTTCGGGATTTTCCGCATTGATTGACATATA
>DPVV01000048.1:2488-9840 GCA_003526525.1 Lachnoclostridium phytofermentans
AGATACACATATGGGAACTCAAGACCTTTTGCACTATGAAGGGTCATTAATACGACGTGATTGCTATCTTCCTCAAGAGAATCAATATCAGCAACCAAAGCTACTTCTTCTAGGAAACCGCTAAGGGTTGGAGGTTCGGTTGCTTCCACTTCATAGGTTACGATTTTATTAATAAGTTCATTGATATTTCCGATACGATCTTCTGCGGACTCGTCGTCACCTTCTTCTAATTCTTTTAAGTATCCGGTAGCCTCTAAGATTTCTTCTATCAAATCTTTTAAGGTAAAAGAATCAGAGCGTAGTTTACTTTTTACAGCTTCTATAAAACTGACGAAGGAAGTGATTTTTGAGGTAGAACGACCTAGTCCAGGGATATTTTCCGCATGGCGTAGGGCATCATAAAAACTCATATTATTTTTCACAGAGTATTCTTCTACACGGTCAAGGGTAGTTAAACCAATCCCTCGCTTCGGAACATTAATAATACGTTTTACCGCAATGCCATCAAGCCCGTTATCAATCGTTTTTAAGTAGGCTAGAAGGTCCTTGATTTCTTTTCTTTGGTAGAAATTAATACTACCAATGATTTTATAAGGAACGCTTCGCTGAATCATTTTCTCTTCGAATACACGAGACTGTGCGTTAGTTCTGTATAGGATGGCAAAGTTATTAAAAGATATACCATCTTGATCATTTAATGTTTTGATACTATCAACTACCTGGCTTGCTTCTGCAAAATCAGTATCATACTGGCAAAAGGCAACTTGTTCACCATCTTCATTATCGGTCCATAGAGACTTATCTTTACGGCCAAGGTTGTTGTGAATTACTTCATTTGCTGCATTTAGAATATTTTTTGTAGAACGATAATTTTGTTCCAGTTTAATAACAACTGCATTTAAATATTCCTTTTCAAAATCTAGGATATTTCGGATATTAGCTCCACGGAATTTATAGATGGACTGATCGTCATCACCTACAACGCAAAGGTTATGTTCCACTTCATTATATTCATTCAAGCTATGTGCAAGTAAACGTATTAATTTAAACTGAATAGTATTGGTATCCTGATACTCGTCCACCATAATGTATCGAAAACGATTACGATAGTAATTTAATGCCTCTGTATTAGACTGAAACAGTTCAACTGTCTTCATAATCAAATCATCAAAATCAAGTGCATTGTTTGTTTTAAGTCGTCTCTGATACTCTTTATACACATTGGAAACCTTCATTTTGTTGTAATCACCCAATGCAGATAGTTCATATTCTTCTGGTGAGATGCCTTCATCCTTAGCACTTGATATAGCAGAAAGAAAGACTCTTTCTTTGGTCTGCTTTGTGTCAATTTGTAAGAATTTTAAAACTTCACGTATTAGAGTCTTTTGATCATCCGTATCATAAATTGTAAAATTGCGATCATATCCGAGGGTTTCAATAAAACGTCTTAGGATACGAACACAGGTGGAGTGGAAAGTACTAACCCAAATATTTTCAGCACCATATCCAACAATCTTATCGACACGTTCTCTCATTTCTTTGGCTGCTTTATTCGTAAAGGTTAGTGCCATAATCTGATATGGATTTACATTTCTCTCTTCAATCAGATAAGCAATTCTATGGGTTAACACTCTAGTTTTACCAGAACCAGCACCAGCTAAGATAAGCATCGGACCACGATCATGCTCCACGGCTCTTCGTTGTTCTGGGTTTAGGGAATCGTATATACTCATGAGGTATCAAACCTTTCTTAGTTATTCATGACAAGTTAAAGTTCGCGAAGCGTACTTTAACTTGTTTCTATTAATCTTTTAAGTAGGAGTTGCTACAGAAAGCTCATTTTTAACAATAATAGTTTAAGAGATTATGTAATTAACTTTGAATGAGATGCTTTCGCTAGGGAAAAACATAGAATAACCTCTGTTATAAAATAAAAAATTGACTATAATCTATAGCGATTTACTTAAAAGAGCAAACGTATGTTTATTATAGCATGCAGGGAAGGGAGATACAATAGGAAATCCCAAGGTGTATTTTGATTCGTAGGAAACGAAACAAATATGCTTGCTCACTGACGCACCCTACTTATTACAAGCCTTGTTACAAAATAAATAGATTTTTTAGGATTAAATCACTGTATTTATTCGTGTTGACATGTGGTATTCATTACTATATAATGTGACATAGAGGTGATATTTTGGACAAACAACGGGAAAAAGAGATAATGGAACTTATCGAAGGTTTACGAAAAATCAATTATGTAAAACCTGGAGATGTTCCAAATATTGATTTATATATGGACCAGGTGACAACGTTTATGGATAAACATTTAGAGTCCTCAAAGCGCTATTCTGAGGATAAATTGTTAACCAAAACGATGATTAATAATTATACAAAAAATAATTTACTTCCGTCACCAAGTAAGAAAAAATATTCAAAGGATCATATGTATCTTCTTATATTTATATATTACATGAAGAATATATTATCCATAAGCGATATACAAAGTATACTAACTCCTTTGACTGAGAAATTCTTCGAAGGAGATAGCAAGGTTAGTTTAGAAGAGATTTACGAAGAAGTCTTTCGGCAGGGAGAGGAAAGCTCCATGACTGTGAGTAAGGATGTTATTCGTAAGTATCAGAAGTCAAAGGATGCTTACCCTGAGATGGATGGGCAAAAGGATCACGATTTCTTACAGATGTTTTCTTTTGTGTGTATGCTATGTTTTGATGTTTATATGAAAAAGCAGATGATTGAGAAAATTATCGATGATCATTTTTCAACGACATCAGAGAAAGAAAAGGATAAAAAAGAGAAGTCGAAAGAACATGCGAAAGACAAGGATAAGTCATCTAAGTAAAGGATAAATCATCTAAGTAAAGGATAAATTATCAAAGGATTTAACTAGGATAAATTATCAAAGGATAATAAAATAAGGATAAATATCAAAGTAATTTATGACAAGAATAAGTTAGTAGAAGCGTGTAAAATGAGATTATTAAAGTTAACAAGTTATAACATAAGATAGTAAACAAATTTTAAAAATAATTTTAAATCAAATAATACTTATCAAAGCTAAAAAAAGGTATTCGAAATTTTTTCGAATACCCTTTTTTTACGTTCTATTATTGTGCCTCTTCCTCGTCCGATAATGAAATTTCAGGAATTCTACTAAATACTAAATCATAACCATCATTACCGTAATTTAAAGAACGGTTTACACGGCTAATAGTAGCAGTTGAAGCACCAGTTTTTTCTGCTATTTCAAGATATGTCTTTTTTGCACGAAGCATTGCAGCTACCTCGAAACGCTGAGAAAGAGACAGTAATTCATTCACAGTACAAATATCTTCAAAGAAAACGTAACATTCGTCCTTGTTCTTTAGACTTAAAATTGCATCGAATAAATAATCTACTGAATCATTCTTAATGTTTTTGCCCATTTTAATTTCTCCTTTATAAGCTTTTCAATCATAGTAAGTACGATATAGGATTTCTTAACCTAAGTAGTCGAAATAGCTACGATATGGAAAATTTAGCTACTTTCATAAAAATATACGATTCTAATAACTTTAAATAGAATCGTATCATTATAACTTTGTGTTCTATCTCATATAACTCTGATACAGTCATATTTTATCACTATACATTACTAAAGTAAAGAGTATTTTCTTTTCATTTTTATGAAAGTTTTATTAACTAGAATAAGTTGGGAAACCTAGACAATAAGGAAAAGATTCGATATAATGTGTAAAGTATTTGTCAGGAGTAAATAAGAAAAGCACGCTTTGTGAATTTTTCTTTATCATGAATAAAAGGATAACAATAAGTCAAATACTTGACTTTTTAGTGAAATAGAGAGGAATGTAGGATGAAAAAAGGAACAGAATGTATTGGAGCAGTAGAACGAATTGAGTTTCCTAACAAAGGAATTGTAAAGGTGGATGATGAAAAGATTATTGTGAAAAATACCATCACAGGTCAAAAAGTTCGCTTTGTAATTAATAAAGTAAGAAAAGGAAAGTGCGAGGGTAGATTATTAGAGGTGGTGGAAAAGTCTCCACTGGAAACCAAAGAAGCTGTTTGTTCTCATTTTGGAGATTGTGGCGGCTGTACTTATCAAACAATACCTTATGAAACCCAGATTAAAATAAAGGCAGATCAAGTTAAGAAGTTAATTGATGAGGTAATAGCGCCAGAGAATAAAGAGTATGATTTTCAAGGAATAGAGGGTAGCCCTTTAGAGTTTGGATATCGAAATAAGATGGAGTTCTCCTTTGGTGACGAATATAAAGATGGACCACTGGCACTTGGACTTCATAAAAAAGGAAGTTTCTATGATATTGTTACAATATCGGATTGTAAATTAGTACAAGAAGATTATAATCGTATCTTGGGATGTGTGCTGTCCTTAGCAAAAGAGTATAACCTTAACTATTATCACAAGATGAGCCATGAGGGTTATCTACGTCACCTTCTAATTCGTCGTGCAGCCAGAACTGGGGAAATACTTGTGAACTTAATTACAACTTCACAAACGAATGTTTTAGTAAATGGGGAAGAAGAATTTCTAAATAAACTACGTGAGTCTCTTAAAAACCTTTCACTAGAAGGTAACATTGTTGGTATACTTCATACAGTAAATGATAGTTTGGCAGATGTTGTACAAAGTGATCGTACGGATATTCTCGATGGGCAAGATTACATCTTCGAAGAAGTGCTAGGACTTAAATTTAAAATTTCCACCTTCTCTTTCTTTCAAACAAATTCGCTAGGTGCAGAAGTACTTTATAGCTGTGCACGTGATTTCGTCGGTGAAACAAAGGATAAGCTTATCTTTGATTTATACAGCGGAACAGGAACGATTGCTCAGTTACTAGCTCCAGTTGCTAAGAAAGTAATCGGTGTAGAGATTGTTGAGGAAGCAGTCGTTGCTGCAAGAGAGAATGCATCCCTAAACAATTTATCAAACTGTGAGTTCATCGCGGGTGATGTCTTAAAGGTAATCGACACGATTGAAGAAAAACCTGATTTAATTGTGCTTGATCCTCCAAGAGATGGAATTCATCCAAAGGCACTGGATAAGATAATTGATTACGGGGTAGACCGTTTGGTGTATATTTCATGTAAGCCTAGTAGTTTAGCTAGAGATCTTGTGGTACTTCAGGAAAGAGGGTATCAGGTGGAGAAGGTAAGGTGTGTGGATATGTTTCCTTGTACGGTACACGTTGAAACTGTGATTCTGATGACACGTTGTGGTCGAAACGATAAATAAGCCACTACAACCACAAGATGTCGTGGTTTTGGAACAAAAAATGGGAAAAATTAAGCTAAAAAATGCCCGATTTTTGCCCTGATTTTTAAGGGGAAATATAGATGACATCGGCTTATTTGAGAAATGACAGATGGAAAACGAGGGTTTGAGGTAAATAATAACTTGTACGCATTTGGCGGAAAAGGCGCATAAAAGATTTATTATATATAGACACAACAAAGCTCACCAAATAAGGAGGATGCTATGAACTGGGAACCGTGGACAGGCTGTTATAAAATCAGTGATGGTTGCACATATTGTTATTTTTATGGGCCCCATGCAAAACGATACGGTCAAAACGCCATAGAAAAGACAGACAAATTCGATTGGCCTATAAGGATGAATGCAAAAGGCGAATACAACATTAAAGGCAATAAAATTCTTGCAACTTGTTTTGCAACTGACTTTTTTCTTCCTGAAGCAGATGAATGGCGTAAAGAAATATGGGCTATCATCAAGGAAAGAACAGATATAGAATTTTTGATTTTGACAAAGCGGATTGACCGCTTCCTTGTATCACTTCCGTCAGATTGGGGTACTGGATATGATAATGTAAATATTGGGTGTACTGTCGAAAATCAAAAATTAGCAGATTATAGGCTTCCATTATTTTTATCCTATCCGATAAAGCGGCGTTTTATTGCCTGCGCACCGCTCTTAGAAGCGATAGATTTAATATCATATCTTCATGGAGTAGACCATGTTACAGTTGGCGGAGAAACGGGGCGAGAGGCTCGTGAATGTGATTATGATTGGGTACTTAATATCCGTGAACAATGCGTAAAAGCAAATGTAACATTTTGGTTCAAAAATACAGGCTCACTTTTTAAACGTGACGGAGTAGTGGAAAAAGTAAATCCATTTAATCAAACCAGTATGGCGAAAGAGCTTGGTATAAATATTTCAGACGGAAAAAGGTTGTTTTGACAGGAACGGAATAGTATAAAACATTATTGCCTATTTTGTTTGATTAATGTTCTGAACCAGTCCAATGAGAATATAGCAAGCATGCCTAACATTTTAAAATTAAAATGAAGAAAATCCAGAGGTACCTCGATGATAAATCTTGGTGCCTCTGTTTTCATATAAAACCAAAAACAACTTAATAAATGCCATCGGGTAAACAACCATGAGGTTATGTTCTTCGTTACTGAAAAACATAGCTTCTTTTTTTATTGTTCAATTTGCAGAAAAAGAAAGGATTGATTAAAGTGATTACAAGATTTATGAGAAATACACCTCTCGCTGTTATGGGTATGTCATCTTTCATATGGTAATCAGTTTTTGTAATTGACTAAACCGAAGGGTTTTATCAATTGCGATAACGGCCTTTCGATGCATCTTCAAGCAGATTTGCGAGCCGCGCCATATGCGCAACTGCAACTTGCCTTGAGTGTACAAAAAAGATGCCGCATCTCTCTAGCACCCCCTTGGCGGAAGATTAGCTTTCTTGAGAAACAGTCTTCTGAATCTGCAATTTAGGCGTTAAATCTCCGCAATTTCACATGGGATATATAATCATTAGTAATCAAGGAGTCGCCCGTTATCGTTCCACTCCCCATACATCTTACCATTTTTTGTGTTTTCAATAAATTTATTAAGCCTTTTCTCAAATAACTCATGGTTGTTCTTTACTTGAACAATTGTATCTATACGTATTCTCCTATACAGTTCAGGAAAGCCCATAAAATTGCTGTAAGTGACGTCATTCTCTCTTAGCCTATTTTCAATTACTTCATCTATTACAAAATCATTATAGAAAATGTCGGGCAATACGCTTCTTCCAAGTTCCGTCATAAGCCCCAAACGCTCAAGACGGAGTACACGCTGTTTATTGAGTTCCGTCCATGAACTTTTCCTCGCTCTGGGAGATAGTCTCTGGATAAGCTTATCTTCGGAATATTTTTTCTTTATGCCGTCTATCCATCCAAAACAAAGAGCCTCTTCAACAGCGTCCAGATATAATAATGTTTCTGGCTTCTGTGTTATGCTGATAATTACCCAGCAATATTTTTTTTTATTAGAATTTAACTCT
>DPVV01000423.1 GCA_003526525.1 Lachnoclostridium phytofermentans
AAAATCTGAGGAAGCATATAATTCACAATTGGTTCAAGTTAAAGCATTGATTTCACCCAGTATCAAAGATCATTTTATTGAGAGATATGGCAAAATGAGCATTGAAACCTATAATTCTGATTTTTTATTAGCAACAATTTATCTTCCACAAGATAGTATAGGCTACCAATTTTTAGCCAGTTTCGGATCTAAACTAGAAATAATAGAGCCCAAATCATATGTTGAGAATTATCGTAGATTCTTATGTGAACTATTAGAAAAATACCAGTAATTTCTCAAGGTCGTTTCAAGAACTTGTAGTTTCAAAAAATCATATAAAATTCATATGCCGTGCAGTCATATTGAGAATAGCTGTTGATCTTAAATGACCTTTGCCATCTATTAAAACGAACAAAAAACGTTATTTGATATTTACGATGCTTCTGTTTCCTATTTGTTTTCAGCAGCAGAATTATCCAAAGGAGCTGGTGCGTATATGTGGACCTCCGGTAACCTTAAAAAAACAAATACGAATCTGGAACCAGGAACCCTATTTTACTTTCCAACCTCTACAAATGACTTCAGCATCTCAATGACGGTATCTTTTTGATTTTCATTCAAAGCAGCATAAAATCTGTCCAATGAAAGGGGTTCAGATCACGACTGGCGGCTTTTTTCGTCAAGGCATTAAACCCATTATTAATTTTCGCCAATAATAATACCGTTATCATCCAGGTATTTAATCCCCCAGTTATCCATGGCATTCAAAATTGGATAAAGGCTTTTGCCAAAGCTCGTAAGTTTGTATTCTACTTTAGGTGGCACTTCGGGATAAACTTTTCGCTCAATCAAGCCATCTTGTTCGGATTGGGGAAAATGTTTGGATTTCAATTCAAAGAAAATTTCCAGTATCCATATATTTTAAAAAGCATCTCGGAATTTTGGCAGAGGTGGCATATCTCTCTAGGATCATGGTTTAAGGAATATGTATATATTCCTCTTGGCGGGAACCGAGTCGGTAAGTGGAAGCTGATACGGAATCTGTTCATCGTATGGTTTCTCACAGGACTTTGGCATGGAGCAAGCTGGAATTTTGTTTTGTGGGGGCTTTATTTTGGAACCTGAATTGATATCCTATTATCAGGATAGTAAGAGCATTGTTTTTTATAATCATCGCGGGATTATATTTTTATTCTCCAGCCACATCATTCAGCGATAGTCGATAGGGCATTAAATAATATGATGAAAAGCAATTGGTTTTCTATACTTAATATATAGAAGTGTACTTCACATTATATTTATAAGATTAAGTACAAATGAATGACGAATTTAAATTTACGGAGGAGACGGAATGGATATTCAGCAATTTTGGCGAGTGGTATTGAAGCAAGATAGAGAGGGCATTAGAGCATTTTTTCATGATAATGCATATGTAAATTGGCATTGTACAAATGAACATTTTACTGTAGATGAGTTTATTCAGGCAAACTGTGAATATCCTGGTGATTGGGATGGTGAGATTGAACGTGTTGATAATTTGAACGATTTAATGATAACAGTAACGCATGTTTTTCCTATAGATAAACCAATGTCATTTCATGTTGTATCTTTTATATCTATAGTAGAAGAAAAAATTATCTCAATTGATGAATATTGGTCAGATGATGGTAATGCGCCATCTTGGAGACAAGAAATGAATATTGGAATAGCAATAAAGTGAATTTCAAGCTATGTACAAATTTGAATTTGTCAAGTAAGTAGCTGACAGAATAAATACAGATATTAGGAGAAAAATCCCATGGAGAATATTGAAATAATCCCTTTAGTGGGAATAAACTTTAATGATAAAATAATAGCCCTATCGTCTTCGCGCGAAAATGTAGAAAGTCTACTAGGAGCACCTTATGGAATACGGGAAAAATCATTGTACTATTTTAATAATGATTTACGATTTGATTTTGACGAAAATGGGAAAGTAGAGTTTATTGAGTTTTTATCTGGAATTGACGGAAAAATTCAACCCAAGATATATGGGGTTTATGCGTTCCAAGTTGAAGCGGACGATTTATATAATATCCTTAACAAAAAAAATAGCGGTGATATTGATGATAGTGAAAACGGATATTCATATGGGTTTTTAAATGTTAGTGTTGGTGTGTTCAGAAATGCTATTCCGACAGGTGTTGTTGAGATGATTGAAGAAGCAGTTGAGGACGGCGAGCCAATGAATACAAATGATATTGAATATGAAATGAGAAAAGCAAATCATTGGGCTACTATTGGCATCGGTATTGAAAATTATTACAGATAGTTTCCAATTTGCAGGGGGCTAACTTCCATTATATTTATAACTGATATTTTTGTTAATTATATGATTGTATCTGATTTAACAAGAAAAGCCGAGGCACAGCTCTCGGCTTTTGCTTTACCTAGACAATTTCAAAATCCATTTAGGAGGGAAAAAGGCTGTATGACAAACATATAGCTTAATGTCTATCCCTTAAATTCTTTATCGACTCCCGTAGCCAAATAAATATGTTGTCTGTTTTTATTGAGTGTCTTCGTCGCTTTTGTACTCCAAAATATCACCCGGCTGACAATCCAAAGTCTTACATATCGCTTCTAATGTCGAAAAACGAACCGCTTTTGCTTTTCCATTTTTCAGAATGGAAAGATTAGCCATAG
>DPVV01000332.1 GCA_003526525.1 Lachnoclostridium phytofermentans
GATCATGTAAATGATATAAAGTACAATCTAATTCTATAGCTTTTTTAAGAACTAGTTTTGTTCCAAATAACATCCTATGTAAACGTGACTTGGGTTTTCCAACATCCCAAAAGTTTACATCTCCATTGAGATTTTTTTGGTTATCAGCAACTATAAAATGACATTCGTATTTAGATTGAAGTGAAGTTAATTGCTTTACAAAAATCCTGATATCGAAACGATTATGTACAGTCGAAATATGACATATTCTAACCATAGATTTTTCCAGCCTTTTCTCTAAAAAGTATCAACATAATAATTGCAACAATGAAACCATGTGTTAGAAATACTATAAATAAATCTGATGATAGCAATATATTTCGAATAGGTGTAATTACTAAAACCAGATAAAACCATAAAGGAACATTTTTTTCAGGTAGTTGATCAAGTATTTTTAAAACAAAAACTAGAATAAACGAATAGATAAAAACACCGAGATAACCGGCTTGAGCGTACCCACTACTTACCAATCCATTATTAGCCCTTGCATTATTTCCTAAAAAATAACCAATTTCTTGCGGTACACTGTTAAAGTATTTTCGCTCCTGAAAAACACTTAAAATTGAATCAGACCAATAATTAAAAGAATTTATTGAAAAAAAATCAAAATATGAAAAGTTTAAACTCGCAGGAACAAAGAATATTCGCCTAATTAAAACAGAGGCAAGAAGCGAATGATTATCAAAATGGTATAATATCAATCCAAATCCTATTAATAGAAAAAGCATCATAGGAACTGTTGATAATGCTTTAGTTTTTGAAAGGTAAAAGTAAATCCCTAGAACCATAAGTGGAGAAAACAAAATTGATTTATGTGCTGCGATTCCAAAAAAGAATACCTGTATACCAACCAATAGACAAAAAGATAGATATTTCTTTCTCAGTAAAAAATAAGCCATCAATGCAATTGAAAATACTTGATATACCCATGAATTTAAATAAGCAGTTACACCAATATTAGTTAATTCAGAGTTAATATCCCTAAAATCATAAACTTTAGATAAATCCAAATTAAAATTAGAAACTGCCCCAGTAATAAAGTACCATACAATTAAATATAAAATCATAATTACAGATATAAAAATATAGATTTTTCTTCCATTTTTAATATAGGGGAATTTTACCATCCTATTAGAAAAATTTAAATTAATAAGAAGTAGCATGAATAAATAAGATAAAAAATTTACAGCAAAGGGCTCTATAGAAAGATTATAATTTAAGGATGTTAATGTCCCTAAAGGATAGATGACAATAAATAAAAATATATTAAAAAAATAATCCGAAATTTTATTTAATAATTTAGGAATAAAAAGAGTTAAACACCCTAAAAGCAGAAAAATAAAGGTATATCTTTTAATGTCAAAATTAAGCTCAAAACCATCATATGAAAATACCTCAACCACATATGTATAATAGGAATAATCTAAGATTAATTTAAATAATATAGCAAAAATTAAAAAAACTAATCGATTTTCTAATATTTTTACCAGCATAACAATCACATATTCCTACTTAATACTTCGTAAAATAAACAAAAAATATATTAAATAAAATATAAAACCACTTATTGCATAAGATTCTGAAATATATTTTTCATTTATTAACCAAGCTCCTGCCATAAACGCAACTCTTATCACAATACCTAAAAGCTGTAATAATACTGCTTGCTTTTGTTTATTTACAACATGAAGTCCCATAGATATTGGTGAGACAACAAATTGCATAATAAACCAAGGTGTCATCCATGCTACTAATACCCCAGCTCTATTCCATTCATTTCCAAACATCAGAGGAAATAGTAAAGGTGCTATTAATCCCAATATTAACAGAGGAGCTACACCAATTATTGTTAACTTCCTCATACAATCTAAAGTAAAGGCTCTTAACCTATTTTCTCTAAACGCCTCATTAGCATGAGCATAGTAGACTTGCGAAACCGCAGCCCCTATTAAAACCATAGGTATAATCATTACTTTAGACGCTAGTAAAAGATAACCAGCTTCTTTAGACTGTGCTATAGCAGCAATAATTAAAATAGGTAAATGGACGCCAGCTGTATTAAAAAGAGCCTCGCCTACTGAATACTTAGGATAATTTATATAATTTAAATACGTAGTCTTTATTTCTTTACTGCTTATCTTTGAAAATTTATTCTTCTTTCGAATTAAACTAGAAACTCCAGCTCCATTATAGAAAAATTGCCCTATCAACATTCCTATAGAAGTGATACCCAACCACCCTAAACCTAACTGTGCAGCAGTAGAAGAAACGGCTTGTTCAATTTTCGTCCTAGCTATAACTTTAAAATCTTTGGTTCTTGTACACCAGTATTTAAAAGCTGAGTATAAACTCGCAGATAAAACCCCTAAAGGTAACAACCACGTAATTTCTGAAAAATACCCATTACCTAATATTTCCTGTATTCCTCTAGAAAAACTCAACAAAACTACAAACAAGAACAATGAAAAAAGAAAACTATTTATAATAGATATAATTAATAATTTTTCTGCTTCATCATCACTTTCAGGTAACG
>DPVV01000522.1:0-2109 GCA_003526525.1 Lachnoclostridium phytofermentans
AGCAAAGAATAAAAATTCTATACTTTATATTTATTGTCAAAGTGGTGCAAGAAGCGCCAGAGCTTGTCAAATATTATCTGCAAAAGGTTATACTAATGTTTATAACCTTGGCGGTATTATGGGATGGCCATACGAAATAGTACGATAATGATTTTTAGGAGGAATACAACATGAAAAAGGTAGTTATTATTGGCGGTGTTGCAACTGGTGCATCTGCAGCAGCAAGACTTCGAAGATTAGATGAATCAGTAGAAATTGTAATGATTGAACGAGGTGAATATATATCATTTGCAAACTGTGGTTTACCTTATTATATAGGCGACGTGATAACAGATAGAGACGCATTACTAATGGCCACACCAAAACTTATGAAGGATCGATTTCATATCGATATCCGCATTCATAGCGAAGTTACGAAGATTAATCCATCTCAAAATTGTGTTACAGTACTATCCTCAGATAGAGGAACTTATGAAGAAACCTATGATTATCTCGTCTTAGCACCTGGAGCAAAACCGATTGATTTTAATTTTCAAGGAGTAAGCTCTAACAAAGTCTTTACTCTTCGTAATATGTACGATACCGATCGTATTAAAACAGCTCTTGATGGAGTGGAGAAAGCAATTATCATTGGTGGTGGATATATCGGAATTGAGATGGCGGAAAACTTGGTTGAGAAAAACATTGAAGTTACTTTAGTACAAGCACTCCCTCATATCTTAGCACCATTTGATGATGATATGGTAATTCTAGCAGAAAATGAGATGCGACAAAAAGGTATTCACTTACTTTTATCAGAGAAAGCCATTGCTTTGCATGAGACGGATACTGGTGTCTCCTTAGAGCTTGAAAGTGGAAATGTAGTAGAAGGAAATATTCTAATTTCTGCAATTGGAGTTGTACCTGATACAAATTTCTTAAAGGATTCTGGAATTGCCCTTGGTAAGCGGGGTCATATCTTAACAAATGAACAAATGCAAACCAATATTCCTAATATCTTTGCTGGCGGTGATGCTGTAACTGTAACTGATTTTGTAACCAAACAAGAAACCGCGGTACCTCTTGCCGGACCTGCCAATAAGCATGGTAGAATTATTGCAGATAATATTTGTGGGATACCTTCAAAATACAAAGATACCCAAGGTTCCACCGTAATTAAGGTATTCGATTTAACCTTAGCGGCGACAGGTAACACAGAGCGTCAATTATCATTACAAGGTCTAGAACATCAAACCTTAATTATTCACCCAAATCAACATGCGATTTATTATCCGGGCGCTGAACCAATCACCTTAAAACTAATCTTTAATTCCAACGGAGTAATCCTTGGTGCTCAGGCAATTGGAACAGAAGGAGTAGAAAAAAGAATTGATGTTATCGCCACCCTATTAAGGATGGGCGGTACTATCTATGACTTAACAGATTTAGAACTTTGCTATGCTCCACCTTATGGTTCTGCAAAGGACCCAGTTAATTTTGCGGGTTATGTTGCAGAAAATGTTCTTACGAAAAAAACTGAGCTAGTTCATCCTAGGGAATTAGTAAATATAAAAGAAAATACAAACGTTGTCGTTCTTGATGTCCGAACAAAAGGAGAACGAAACTTTGGTAAGGTGGATGGCTCGATACACATCAACGTGAATGAATTAAGAGATCATTTAGATGAACTAGACAAAGGGAAAGAATATTGGATCTATTGTGCTGTTGGAGTAAGGGCATATGTGGCAGAGCGTATTCTAAAGCAACATGGATTTCAATGTAAAAATATCATTGGTGGTTATAAAACAATTTCTGATCTTGGGCTAATAGTACCTTAAATAGAATAATAATTTTATCGAGCTTTATAAATTTCATGAAGCAAATATAAGCTTTCCTCGTTTTATTTGCTTTGGGCATTTGCCTTTCCCATCACTTAATTAACTAGTCACTGCTGTCTCCTCATAATTTGAATTCTGCCCTGTGAAATGAAAAGCATAAGCAAAATCTACACTTTTTATTTCATAGGATGCAAATTCCTAATAAAACATGTAAAGTACGATTCGGGAACTTTTCCTTATCAAGAATCATGGCCACCAACCGGTGGTTTTATGGTACCTAAATCCAATAAAA
>DPVV01000522.1:2354-2567 GCA_003526525.1 Lachnoclostridium phytofermentans
CAATAAAAAGAAAAAGTCTGCTTCAAGAATAATCCCTTATCAAGAATAAACAGCCCCAACATCTGCTGTCAGAGCTGTTTTACTGATAAAGGATATATTTTATCGATGAAAGATCTTTATTATACCCCTACTTTACCTTATTATCCAAGATAGCCTTATCTACATAATAAATCTTTGTTTTAGAGTAGACATAATACCTATTTGTCTTTCCTG
>DPVV01000343.1 GCA_003526525.1 Lachnoclostridium phytofermentans
TGGTATCCAGAAATTATTCAGCATCGTACGATAAATCAAGCGCGCCCAGTCGTATTTGATTCGATTCCACTCTCTAAGATTTGTTGTATTTCCCTTGATTAAACGATCGGTTCCACGATCTCCATACTCATTAAAAATTTTCTTCTTCTCCATTATAACCTCCCTTTTAACTAGAACAGCTTGTACATTCATCCATCTCTAGCGACTGATTTCTAACATAGTAAATTGTCTTGAGACCTTTTCTCCATGCTTCCATATATAAATTTAAAATATCAATTGCCTTGTATTCTGGTGTGATATATAGATTAAACGACTGAGATTGATCAATGTGTCTTTGACGTATTCCACAAGCACGGATGCTAAACTGTTGATCAATCGTATGAGCTTCTTTGTATAACCAGAAATTCGATGGATTCAAGTTTGGAGCAGTTTTTGGTATAAAACTTCCCTTCTTTTCTTCAATAAAATATCGTTTAAAGATAGGATCAATACCCGCTGAGGTATTTGCAATGTTTGAAGTACTTCCAGTTGGTGCAACTGCTGTAATATAGCCATTTCTCATCCCATATTTTGCTACCTCTTTACTTAATGCCATCCATCGTTCACTGGTATAACCTCTGCGGTTAAAATACTCTCCTGTTTCCCACTCGGAACCATGAAAAGCTTCATATTTTCCCTTTTCCTTTGCAAGTTCCATCGAGGCTTTGATGGCCTGATATGCAATTTCTTCAAATAAATCATCCGCTTCCTCAAGATGTTTTTGTGTCTCCCAACCAATACCGTGATTTACAAGATAATGATGATATCCACTTGTCCCAAGTCCGATTGCACGGTACTTATCACTGGTAAATCGTGCTTCTGCTACTGGTGTCTTATTTAACGTAATAACATTATCAAGCATACGAATCTGTAATGGAATATTAACTTCTAAATCCTTTTTTTCAATCCTACCAAGACTAATCGAATTTAGATTACAGGTTACCATATCCCCTGATTTAATCTTTGTAATAATCACTTTATCACCGGACTCTTCTTGAAGCACTTCCTCTACGAGCTCACTCTCACTCATATTTTGAGCGATCTCCTGACATAGGTTCGAAGAATAAATCATTCCAGCGTGCTTATTCGGATTTGCCTGATTCACCGTATCACGGAAGAAGATAAAAGGTGTTCCGGTCTCAACAGCACTCTTCATAATCCGTTTCATCACTTCAAGTGCCGGAACTGAAATTCTTGGTAATTCTTTGCATTCTTCACATGCAAGATAGCGCTTTGTAAACTCTTTCTCTGTGACCTCATCATAGCTATCCTCCAAAGAAAATCCCATTACCTTTTTTACCATGTAAGGATCAAATAACGACCACTCTTCTCGTCGCTCTAATCGTTCCATGAATAAGTTTGGTACACTAAGTGCGGTAAATATATCATGCGCTTTTCTTCGATCATCTCCATTGTTTGTTTTGAGGTCAAGAAAATCATATAGGTCGGCATGCCAAACATCTAGAGTAATGGTAGCTCCTCCCTTTCGCCTTCCTAATTGATCTACTGCGATTGCAGTATCATTATAGAGTCGTATCCATGGAATTACTCCTCCGGAAGCATTCTTGTTCCCTCGTATCTCACTATTTAGAGCACGGATTTTACCTACATAGATACCAAGCGCCCCTCCATGTTTACTCACACTAGAAAACTTCTGATTCACATCATAGATCGACCATAAATTATCTCCTACCACTGAGATAAAACAGCTACTCAGCTGATAAAATGGTGTACCGGCATTGGCAAGAGTAGGCGTTGCTACTGTCATTTGAAGACTACTTAACAAATCGTAGAACTTCTTCACATATTCCATACGCTTTGATTTCTCTTCCGGAATTGCAAGGTGCATCGCAATTGTCATAAATCTTTCTTGTGGAAGTTCAAGAACCTCCTTCTGATTCCCCTTAACAAGATAACGATCGGATAACAGCTTTACACCCTCGTAATTAAATAAATAATCTCGCTCTGGCTTAATATACTCACCTAACTCTTTTATCTCTGACTGTGAATATTTATCTGTCAAATATGCTCCGTAGTATTCTTTCTCCACCAAAGAATTCACTAGCTTTAAAAAATCTCCATATCCAAAATGCTTATAACGACGTTCTATTGCTGCTTCTTTGTACATATCAAATACGAACAATCTCGCCGCTACATACTGCCAATTGGTATGTGTTTCACGCATGATATTACCAAATTCATCTTTCTTGATATGGATTACTTTTTCAATCGCTGTTTGTATCAGCATCTTTTGAATTTCTTTCGTACTCATTCCGTCCACAAACTGGATCCTCGCATCCAGCTCCAGTTCGATTGGATCACAGCCTTCCAAACCCTCACAAGCAAATGCAATCATTCTCTTCGTCTTTTCCACACATAACGGCTCATAGCTTTGATTACGCTTTTTAATCATAATATCCATAGTTTACACTCACCCTGTCTTTTAGTTAATTACAATATATAGTATCATCTTAAGAGATATCATTATATTTAATACTATATAATGTCATAGTAATAATTATCGTTATTATTTATATATTATACCGCAACATAAAAATAATCAAGATGAAATATTTTTTTACTTATTTTTTAGACTTTTGGAGGTGTATTATTCCCTAAAAATTGACATAAGAAAAAGAAGAACAGACTATTAAGAATGTTCTTCCACTGGAACTTAGAATATTTAAATTATACTTTTGCATTGTTGCCATTCTTGACGAAATCGGATACATACCAATCCAAACA
>DPVV01000392.1 GCA_003526525.1 Lachnoclostridium phytofermentans
TATAAATATTTCTCGTGGTGGGATTGGATTTTACTCTAGCAGTAATTTACCTATCGGATTTTATTTTAATGCATGTATACAGCTGGGGGATGAAGATGCGAAGCTCTACTGTGTTGTAAAGATTATTCGAGCAGAAGAGGTTAAGGATACCACTCCTGACAAAGAAGAGGGAGTTGATTATAGGATTTATCGATATGGCTGTGAATTCGTTGGAATGGCACCTGTATTGTCCTATATCTTTGATAATTTTGAGAAGTCAATGGAAGATTGATTTGAATAATCTACTTGATACATGCTTGGAATGTATAATAGCATAGAATTTCCTAAAAAGTGCGGAAGCACTTGAAAGGAAAATTCTATGCTATTTTTGTTAACACATAGTTTAATTTGTGATACCTACTATTCATGGAAAGGTAAAGTTCGAAAAACGTGCATTTTCTTGTTGTTACATTGCCCTGCATTCTTTATTTAATTTATTTTGGTGTGTGTATCAACATAAGAAGGGGTACATTGATTTATATAGGAAATAGCTCTTGATATTATCAGCTCTACAAGTTTCGTGGCATCTTCCTCAGTAGAGATGTTAGGGACAAATCCAGCTGCCATATTAGAATGTCCACCACCGTCACCATATCCAGCAAGTATAGTTTTAATAAAATCACTTGCATCTAAGAATGGTAAAGCACTACGAGCGGAAAACTTAATTCCACCACCGCGGTAGGAATATACCAAAGAAAACTCTATTTCTAAAATTGTTAGTAAAAAATCACTTACAGTTGCAATCATAGCTTCGGAGCAATCGTTACCGATGTTTGCAATGGCAAGTGGGCCGTATGTTTTTAAACTATCAATTGCTTTTTTATAACTAACTAAATCGGACAATTGAATACTGCTTTTCTCTAACGACCGTAATTTTTTATTATTAGAGCAGTGGTATAAATGGCTAAAAACAGTGATATCCAAGAGATTAACTCCTCTTGTCATATTAGCGGTATCGATTTTTAAGCCATAAAGAAGTGCTGTAGCTAAGTCTGATGTGATCGGTATATTATTTTCTAAGAAATAGCTCGTAATAATGGAAGAGCATGCCCCAACATCACTTCTTATGTCATAAAAACGATAACAAGCAGTTTTTTGAATTTGATGATGATCGATACAGGCGATGACTTGACCATTGGTATCTGCCATATTAATATTACCATTCTGACCATCTACGATGATGATTTCATCTTCTGGTGCCAAGGAAACATCTTGCAAGGGATATATTTCGATGGAGAGAAGTTCTAGCATTTTTAATGTATTGACTTTATCGATAATCCCATGATAGATGATAGTAGCATATTTTCCTCTTGCCTGAAACAATACTTGCAATCCCAGTGCAGAAGCCAATGCATCCTGATCGGGATAATTATGCATTAAGATGTATACATGAGGATGTTCAATGCAATTGATCAATTCATCTAACTTAGTCATGCAAATATTCCTTTCTTTGGAAAGAATAATTTTATTATATCATATTTTGAATACCTGTACATTATCTATCTATTTTGTAATATTTTAACCACATCAGTAGTGGAAATGAGGTTATGAGCAAGTAGCGTAAGCGGATTGCGAATATCCGCTTTGATAATTCAGTCTTGTTTATAGTTATATGTAATTAAGTGATTTCTTATTTTCTTTTTGGATTTTTAGGGAACCAACCCTTTTCTACCCGTTTTTCTTGATGAACTAATTCTCCAATGCTCCAAAGGTTTGTAATTCCAAGTACAGCCAAGCCAGCACTTACAATAACCTGTGTTGCGTATACTGATAGAATCAGCATCATAATACCAAAAATAGCAAAGACTGGCCAAATATTTTTGGTGAAATAGTATTCTGCCTTTATAACAATGGGATGATATAATGCGATTGCTATAAAAGAGATGAAACCGATTATAATGCCTGTATAAGCCATGAGACCTCCTTAAGAAATATATGATTGGTGTTTTTAGTATTACTCTTATGTACGCTATAAGATTTTAATCACAACTTCATTGAAATTTGATTTATATAAGATAAAAGTAGCTATTTTTATAATACCTTATACAAAAAAGGCCATAATAAATGCTTCGAAAGAAAGTAACAAACTATTGCGCTTAGTAAAAAAGTATAGTAATATGAAGTTGCAATGTACGACTGGCGGAAACTGTAGGCGACTACAGGTGGGGATAACCCACAGGGAGTACATTATATAACTTTAAGAGCCGACCGCCTGGGCCACCACCTTCGATGATATCCGTGACGAATATCCGTTGGCAGTAGCTCAGGTGGTTTTTTTATGCATAAAAATAACTCTGCAATAGTAAGAGGAAGGATGAATGGATGATGAGAGCATTAATCAGTGTATCGGACAAAACAGGAATTGTAGAATTTGCAAAGGAATTAGTTTCTCTTGGTATTGAGATTATCTCTACAGGAGGTACTTATAGCAAACTTAAGGAGGCTGAGGTTCCTGCAATTGAGATTTCAGAATTAACTGGATTTCCAGAGTGTCTTGACGGAAGAGTGAAGACTTTACATCCAATCGTACATGCTGGGTTGCTTGCAATGAGAAGTAATGAGAGCCATATGAAGCAGTTAAAGGACTTGAATATTGAAACGATTGATATGGTAATTGTAAATCTTTATCCATTCAAAGCAACGATCCTAAAAGATGGAGTTACGAGAGCAGAAGCAGTTGAAAATATTGATATTGGCGGCCCAACGATGCTTCGTTCTGCTGCTAAGAATTATCAGGATGTAGCTGTTGTGGTTGATCCTACAGACTATAGTATAGTACTTAAGGAATTAAAAGAAGAAAATGTAGTATCACTAGATACAAAGTTTTATTTAATGCAGAAAGTATTTATGCATACTTCTAGTTATGATACTATGATTGCGGACTATTTAAGAAGACAAAGAAATGATCATGAATTACCAGAAACCTTAACCATGACCTTTGAGAAGGTTCAAGATATGAGATATGGTGAGAATCCTCATCAAAAAGCAGCTTTTTATCGTGAAATTGGTAAGAAACAAGGCTCCATTACTGATGCGGTTCAGTTAAATGGAAAAGAATTATCCTTTAATAACATCAATGATACCAATGGGGCACTTGAGCTATTAAAAGAATTTACAGAACCAACTGTAGTCGCTTGTAAACATGGAAATCCATGTGGTGTAGGAAGCGATACCGATATTGAAAAAGCTTGGGATAAGGCATTCGCTGCAGATAAAGTATCTATCTATGGTGGAATTGTAGTAGCAAACCGTGAGATTACCTTGGCAATGGCGGAAAAGATGAAGAGTGTATTCCTTGAAGTAGTAGTTGCACCAAGTTATGAAACCGAAGCTTTGGAGATTTTTAAGACCAAGAAGAACATTCGAATCTTAGAATTAAAGGGTATTGAGATTCCTCAGGAGGAAAGCGCTTATGACCTTAAGAAGGTAAATGGTGGTTTGATTGTTCAGACAATTGACAGTAAGTTGTTAATTGAGGAAGAGGTAAAGGTAGTTACTGATCGTACTCCTTCCGATAAGGAAATGGAAGATCTATTATTTGCATGGAAAGTAGTAAAGTTTGTGAAATCAAATGGTATCGCTCTAGCAAAGGATAAACAAAGTATTGGGATTGGTCCTGGGCAAGTAAGTCGTATTTGGTCAACGAAGCAAAGTATTGATCATGCAGAAGAATTAATCGGTCAGGATGCAACGAAAGGTGCTGTTCTTGCTTCTGACGCCTTTTTCCCATTCGATGATTGTGTAGAAGAGGCTCACAAAGCAGGTATTACTGCAATTATACAGCCGGGTGGATCAATCCGTGATGAGGACTCTATTAAGAAATGCAATGAGTACGGTATCGCAATGGTATTCACAGGGATGAGACACTTTAAGCATTAATAATATATAGATGGTCATCCAACGCTGATTTCATGTGTGTGAAACACATATGGATTGATAAACTGCTGTAGGCTTCTATATAAATGGTGCTATTTTGTTTAGTACCATTTATGTATAACACTAAAAAGTGGGTAAATCAAAACGATTTGTTTTGATTTACCCACTTTTTGCATCCATTTTCGTTTGTTACAAGCCTATAAATCGAACTTTATATTTAAAGTATGATTTCAGTCTGATTATAACTTTGTTACGTTAGCTGCCTGAGGTCCTTTTTCGCCTTCTACAACTTCAAATGCAACAGCTTCGCCTTCTTCAAGAACTTTGAAGCCATCCATGTTAAGAGCTGAGAAATGAACGAATACATCGTTTCCTTCTTCGTCAGAAAGGAAACCAAAACCTTTTTTTGCATTAAACCACTTAACTGTACCTTTTTTCATAAAAGTGCCTCCTGAAAACTGATAAAAAATATGTAGTGCCTACAATTATCGATTGGATAATCTATAGAATAATTTAACATATTTATAATAAATTGTCAATTTATCTTTATCAAATAGGTAGAAAATTTTGCTTTTTTTAGAAAATATTTGTCGTCAATTTTAAAAAAGGACATACTACAATATTGTTTTTTATATGACAATGCATGGGAATTATGATATAATTGAAAAATACACTAGTGATACATAGTTGTAATAGTCAAATGCATAGAAAATTAAAATGTCAAATTGTGAAGAAATAGTTTGATATCGTATAAATATGAATTGTCAGTGTTACACTAATTTACAGTATGGTTACCATTGGAAGGAAACGAAGATACTTCTGATATCATAAGGAAAGTAGGGAAAAGAATGTCAAGATGCGTTAAACAAAGCAAAGAACTCCTTCATTTGCCAGCGTATCAATTAGAATACGAAGAGGAGTTAAATGATAGCAAAAGTTTAGGACTTGTATTTCGTCATAAAAAATCAGGTGCTAGAATTTGTGTGGTATCAAATGAGGATGAGAATAAAGTATTTACGATTGGTTTTCGAACTCCACCAAAAAACAGTACGGGTGTAGCTCATATTATTGAGCATACGGTACTGTGTGGATCGAAAGAGTTTCCAGCAAAAGACCCATTTATTGAACTTGCGAAAGGTTCTTTAAATACCTTTTTAAATGCTATGACTTACTCAGACAAAACAATATATCCTGTAGCAAGTTGTAATGAAAAAGATTTTCAGAATCTGATCCATGTCTATATGGATGCAGTATTCCATCCTAACATTTATTACCGTAGAGAAATTTTTGAACAAGAGGGATGGCATTACGAATTAGAGGATTTGAATTCAGAATTAAAATATAACGGAATCGTTTATAGTGAGATGAAGGGAGCGTTCTCCTCACCAGAGCAGCAGTTATTTCGAGCAATTCAAGCTAGCTTGTTTCCTGATACTCCATATGGAGTAGAGTCAGGTGGTGACCCTGATTATGTACCAGACTTAAGTTACGAGGAATTTTTAGAGTTCCATAAAAAGTTTTATCATCCTTCAAACAGCTATATTTACCTATATGGAGATATGGATGTAGAAGAAAAGCTAAACTGGCTTGATGAAGCATATTTAAGTAATTATGATATCCTAAAAGTTGATTCTGAAATCCCAATGCAAAAAGCATTTGATGGTCCGAAGAAGATTGTGTCATTATACCCACTAAGCGATAGCGAGAATGAAGTAGATAATACCTACTTAAGTTATAATGCAGTGATTGGTTCATCGATTGATACTACACAGTGTATGGCATTTCAGATTCTTGAGGCAGCACTACTTTCTGCCCCTGGAGCACCATTAAAGCAAGCTTTAATTGATGCTGGAATTGGAAAAGATATCTTAAGTAGCTATGAAAATGAAATCCTTCAACCAACCTTTACGATTATCGCTAAAAATGCGAATGAGGAGCAGTTAGAGAAGTTCCTTTCTGTCATTACTTCAACCTTAGAAGCTATAGTAAAGGATGGGTTAAATGAAAAATCACTCTTAGCTGCAATCAATAACTTAGAATTCCGTTATCGTGAAGCAGACTTTGGACAATTTCCAAAAGGATTACTCTTTGGTATTCAGATGTTTGGAAGTTGGCTTTATGATGATACGAAAGCATTTGATTATATGCATGGTAATCGTGTTTTTCAGTTTTTAAAGAGCAAAATTAATACAGGATATTATGAAGATCTGATTCGTAACTATTTAATAAATAATACACATGTAACCCACATGGTATTAAAACCGAAAAAAGGATTGACTGGGGAAAGAGAAGCGAAATTAAAAGAAAAGCTTGAGCAATATAAAAATTCTTTATCTTTAGAAGAGAAGGAAGCAATTGTAGCTTCAACAAAACACTTAAAAGAGTACCAGGAAGCACCATCAACAAAAGAGGAGCTTGAAAAAATTCCACTTCTTACGATTGATGATATTAAAAAAGACGCACATCCACTTCATAATAAGGAATGCTCTATCGAAAACTTACCGGTTCTTCACCATGAAGTTTTTACTAATGGAATTGCATATATCAAATGTATGTTTGACTTAAGCAAGGTACCAGAAGAACTTGTTCCTTATTTAAATTTATTGGCAACCGTTCTTGGCTATATCGATACAGAGAACTATAGTTTTTTAGAGCTATCGAATGAGATTAACATCCATACGGGTGGTATGAGTGCGGAACTGATTACTTTTAATAAGAAGATGGATCCAGATACGTATACTCCGGTATTTTCGATGAGTGGAAAGGTGCTATATTCAAAAATCGATAAGTTATTTGAGTTAATTAGGGAAATTGTTCACCATTCTAAGCTAGGAGATACCAAGCGCCTTTTTGAAATTATTCGAGAGGTTAAATCAAGAATTCAAATGAGAATGAACTCTGCAGGTCATTCGGTTGCAGTTGATCGTGCATTTTCTTATATCACACAGAGTGGATATTATACGGAGGAAACAAAAGGTATTCGATACTTTAGATTCCTATCAACATTAGAACAAGAATTTGAATCAAGAAAAGAGGAAATTGTTACTTCCTTAAGAAAGCTAAGCGAAATCATCTTTACAAAGGATGGTATTGTAATCAGCATAACGGCTGAACAGGATGGCTTCACACAGTTAACAAAGGCATTACCAGGATTTACCGACTCCTTATCAGGTACGTTAGATACTAGCAAAGGGAAAACCATCAAGGAAACACTAAAAG
>DPVV01000390.1 GCA_003526525.1 Lachnoclostridium phytofermentans
CTTCCGATCTCAAAAGAACTAGGTATATAGAATAAAAATAAAGCAATAAAATTATTCTTACTTAGTATAAAGAAAAAGAGAAAACATCCGATAAATAAGGTAGATTGAAGTTATTGAAACGAAGAACGTGTTTCAATATCAAGTATTATTAGTTAGGGCGGTGAGTTGTATGCGTATTGATGCATTAAGTAAAATTAATCAACTTTATCAGACAAACGATACAAGAAAAGTATCCAAATTACAGAATGGAAATAAAAAAGACAGCGTGGAAATCTCACAGATGGGTAAGGATTTTCAGATAGCAAAGCAAGCAGTGTCTTCGGCACCGGATATACGTCAGGATAAAGTAGACGAAATAAAGAAAAAACTTGCGTCGGGTAATTATGAGATTAGCCTTGAGGAATTAGCAGACAAGATGATAAATGACTTCTTTGAATAGTGGTTATCACAGAAAGAAGCTTGTAAGCTACAGGTAGATCGGAGGTAATTCATTGGCAAGCCTGATACAGGAATTAATAACAACGCTTCGCGCAGAGGAACAGCTTTATCAAGAGATGATACCGATTGCAGCGAAAAAAACCAGAGTGATTATAGACAATGACCTCGCTTCCTTGCAGCAGATAACAGATGAAGAGCAAGTTACTGTAGAAAAAGTAAATGCTCTGGAGCGCAAGAGAGAAGAGGTTATTGTAAACATAGGAACAGTAATAAATCGAAAGCCAGAAACACTGACTATGAAAGCGATTATTACACTATTAGAGAATCAGCCAGAGGAGCAAAAAGAATTAACATTAATCCACGATTCTCTAACAAACACAATTAATCAATTAGTAGAACTAAATAAAAAAAATAAATCTTTAATTCAACAGTCCCTAGAGATGATTGAATTCAATATGAATTTAATTCAGAGTACAAGGATGTCACCGGGGAGCACCAATTATACCAAAGGAGCATCTCAGTTTGAGATGCCAGCTGCGCAGACAGGGATGTTTGATGCGAAGCAATAGGTAGAGATATAGCAAAGAAATGATGCAAAAGAGAGGTGAGATTCCATGAGCTTAATGAGTAGCTTATATGTAGGCGTATCTGGATTACAAGTCAGTCAAAATGGTCTGAATACTACGGGACATAATCTTGCAAACGTAGAAACAGAAGGTTATGTTAGGCAGCAAACAGTATTACAGACTTCTCAATATCGAACCATAGGACAATCGTATATTTCCCCAATGCAGTTAGGCCTCGGAGCAGAAACAGCTGCTGTTCGTCAGGTTAGAGATGTCTTTTTAGATAAATCATATCGACAAGAGCTTGGACGTCGAGGGTTCTATGATTCTCAATATGAAACAGTATCCGAGATTGAAAACTTAATGGGTGAGCTTGAAGGCGTTGCGTTTCAGGATTCCATTGCAAACTTTTGGAATAACTTACAGGAACTCGCGAAAGAACCAGATAGTTTAGTAAAGAGAGCTTCACTTGTAGAAACAAGTGTCAGCTTTATTGAACGGTCGGAAAATTTATTCAAACAGCTTCGGGACTATCAGTTAAATTTAAACTTGAAAATAACGAATACGATCTCTCGTATTAATGAAATTGGAGATCAAATTTCGAACTTAAATGATAGAATATGTGCTTATGAAAGTAATCGAGTAGAACACGCGAACGACTTAAGAGACACAAGAAATAAATTATTAGATGAGTTGTCTCAAATGGTTACCATTACATATCGTGAAAATGCAGATGGTAGAGTTACTGTAAATGCAGAAGGAGTTCCATTTGTAACAGAAGATGTTACACATCATATGGGAAGTATGACAGTAACACAAATCAGACAACGACAGCTTGACGCAGATGAATTTAATACAACTGGTATGGCGGAAAATTCTGATATGTTAATACCGATTTGGCCAACGTATGGCAATGTAGAAGTATTCAATCGTGATTTGATACCAAATCCAGCAGATAATTCTGATATTGGTTCTTTAAAAGGCTTAATTTTAGCGAGAGGAACAAAAGTGGCAAAAGCTACGGATATTCCGATAGCACCTAATAAAGATAATTATTTGGACGAGTTCGGTGACTTAATGGAAGATGCCTATAACCTTGCTTTAAAAGAATATAAAGAGGCAGTTAAGACATACAACAAAACAATAGAACCATCCATTGTAATGTCAACTCAGGCGCAGTATGATCAGTTAATCCATGGCATTGTAACTAAGATTAATGATATTTTATGCCCTAACAAAGAAGTAACTATCGCAGCAGGTACTACGATTGAACTTTCAAATGGGGATACGTATACGTACGATAAGGATACGGTAATTAAGGTATTTGATGATGAAAATGCTCCAATTGGCGTAAATGGTGAGGGTGGAACGGAGTTATTTAGTCGTAAATCCATGCCTCGATATACAGATTATCAAGAGATTACTTTAGCTAATGGGGATACCATTCTTGCTAGGATTTACAATGAGGAAGATCCTACAAACAATTATTCCTTGTATACTGTTGGTGAACTTGTGGTAAATCAAGAACTGATTGAGGATAAGTCAAAGATGCCATTAAGCCAGAATTCGAATACTGGAGATTATGACATTAAGACTACTGAAAAGTTATTAAAAGCATGGCAGGAACCATTTGCAACTCTTTCTCCAAATACATTGACAAAATCAAATATTAATGATTATTACAATGCATTAATCGGAGGTATTGCGACTACTGGTGAGCGCTATCATACCATTGTTAAGAGCCAGGAAGGTATGGTAACAAGCATTGACAATC
>DPVV01000391.1 GCA_003526525.1 Lachnoclostridium phytofermentans
GCATGTAAGGAAATGTTCCTTGCATGCGCATCTTATATATCATGATTAAAGGAACACACCACGGAAAACAAATATGAAATATTAAAAGAATACATAGTAGGAAACCAAGCAAGATTTTATCGGTTGGCTTATAGTTTTGTGCTCAATCAGGAAGCTGCACTTGATGTTGTACAAAATGCTATCTTAAAAGCGCTAGAAAACTATCAAAGCATTCGAGAAATAAATTATATATCAACTTGGTTTTATCGTGTATTGGTAAACGAATGCTATGCTTATTTAAGAACAAGTAAGAGGATTGTATTATATACTCCGGAAGATATGCCAGAGGAAAGTTATTTAGAGAAGGCATATGAATGCTATCAAGATGAGGTATTTCGTGAGGTTGTTAAGCTTCCCAAAAAGATTCGTATAGTCATCCTACTTCGATTTTATGAGGAACTTTCATTAAATGAAATCTCAGAAATTACGAAAACAAATTTAAGCACCGTAAAAACTAGACTGTATACAGGATTAAAAAAATTAAAAGTTAGTTTAAAGGAGTGGAACAATGAATCATTTTAAATTATCAAAACAAAAGTATCAAAGGATGGAGGTTCCAAAAGAGTTAGAAGGCCGAGTGAATCAAACGATAGCTAACTTTGAGGCAGGTAAATCGAGTCAAAGTCAAAGAAAGATTAATAAAAAGCATAGATTTTCTCATGCTGCAATCTCTTCTATGGCAGCCGCAGCAGCTTTTGCTGTATTAGTTGTAGGCCTTAATACAAGTCAAGCCTTTGCTATGACACTAGGAGATTTACCAGTTGTAGGTGCAATTGCTAAAGTTCTAACGGTAAGGGAATATGAAAAAAGTAATGAAGATATGACAATTACGGCACAGGTTCCTGAAATTATAATTGACTCGGATAATGATGAAGTTAAGAATGCAATTTCAGATATTAATGCAGAGATTGATGCTTTGGTTAAAAAACATATTAAACTAGAAGAAGAAAATATTATGGAATACAAAGAAGCTTATCTTGAGACGAGTGGAACAGAAGAAGAATTCGCAGAAAAGAATCTAAAGGCTAATGTTACCTATGAAATAAAAAAGCAAACGGATACTATGGTATCTATTGTAATATCATCAGGACAAAACTGGAGAAACGTTAGTCAAGAGCAATTTTTCTACAATATTAATCTAGTTACTGGGAAACAATATACCTTAAAAGATTTTCTTGGAGAAAATTATATTACAATTGCAAACGATTCCATTAAGAGACAAATGAAAGAAAGAGAACAAGGGAAGGAAGAGATAAAGTACTTTAAAGAAGAAGGAGGATTTCAATCAATTGATAATACCACAGGATTTTATATAAATCAGGCGGGAAATCCGGTCGTAGTATTTGCACGTTATGAAATTGCTCCTGGAGCCTATGGAATACAAGAATTTGAAATAATTCCTTAAAAGAACCTTGAATAACCTAAATTTACTCCTCATATGATATGGTAAAGAATGTTTTTAGGAAAATCCTGAAAGGTAATTCCTAATATTATTTATGTAGAATAGGGGGGTATTATGAAAATAACCAAGGGTACGATTATACGTACGATTATGTTAGTTCTCGTGTTAGTTAATTTAATTTTAAAGCGAACGGGCAAGCCAATCCTTGAAATTCAAGAAGGTACGGTAGCTAGTTTCGTTGAAACTGTGATTGAACTAGGAACAATAATAGTTGCTTGGTGGGAGAATAACAGTTTTACACAAAATGCAAGAAAAGCAGACGATTATTTAAAGAAATTAAATACAACAAATTAATAAGAAAGAATGGATGGAATATTGTAATTCGATTGGATTACTATTATTCTATCCATTTTTTTATTGCAGGAAAAGGTTGGAATAATTATAATGAAATAAGTGAGGTTGTAAAGTATGAATGATAAAAAAGAAACAGAAATGCAAAGAAACAGAAATGCAAACAAATAGGAAGGCAAAGAAACAGTTCTAGTTATTGATGCAGAATATCTGTAATTTGTTTCGATAGCATAAATTATATATGGTAGCCCTAGTTTAAATACGCTATAATTCATGGCAGTAGAGAAAGTTTGTATTAGCGCGGCAACCTCAAACGATAGACGTAAGTCAGAAGCGCAGAAATGAGGATAAATTATGAACCAGAGCACTAAGGTAAGAATAGCACTGATTGGTGTTGGTAGTATGGGGAAAAAGTATGCTACCATGTTAGACATGGAGAAAATATCAAATCTTACTTTAACAACTGTTTGTTGTAGAAGTAAGGAAAATCAAAATTGGGTAAAGGAAAACCTAAGTGAAAGTGTTAAGTTGTATCAAAGTAGTGAAGAATTATTTGCACATCATGAGGAATACGATGCTGTATTAATTGTAACCCCTCACAAACAACATCCGGAACTAGCAATAAAAGCATTTGAATTAAAGAAACATGTATTTTGTGATAAACCCGCCGGAATTTCTATACTCGATGCGCAGAGGATGGAACAGGCACAAAAGGAATCGGAATGTAAATATGCTATGATGTTTCATAACCGAACCTATCCCGTCTTAAAAAAGGTAAAGCAGTTATTGGACGATGGGTTTGTTGGAGAGATTAAACGAGTTCAACTTGTAAATACCATATACTATCGTACAGAATATTATCACAATTCTGGGGACTGGAGAAGCAGTTGGCACGGGGAAGGTGGAGGAGCTCTAATCAACCAGGGACAACATATTTTGGATTACTGGCAATGGTTATTTGGGATGCCTCTTGCAATCTATGCCTCTATTCCGTTTGGAAAATATAATTCTTTTGCAGTAGATGACGAGGCGACTTTACTAATGGAATACCCAAACAAAGTGACAGCGACTTTTCTTCTTTCTACTGGTGAAATCCCAAGAGAAGAGGTATTAACTGTGGTTGGCACGAAGGGCAGTATTAAAGTAACTGGAAATGAAATTGAACTTACGAGCTATAGCATGGACTCTATGAAATATGGAAAAACTGCAAAAACTACTTCAAGAGAAGAGATACAGCAAACAAAGGAATTATTCATATGCAATGAACCTAAGGAGTCTTATGAACAAATGCTTGTAAACTTTGGGGAAGCAATCCTTCGTGGAAAGGCTCTCATTGCACCAGGAGAAGAAGGTACCAAGGCATTAGAGTTAACGAATGCTGCTTACCTTTCAGCATTTTTAGGAGAGCGTGTAAGTTTACCAATCGACAGTGCTCGGTATGAAGAACTATTTAAACAAAGAATTGAAGATGAGAAAATTAAATAAATCACAAGGTTTTCATAAAGAAATTTTGTCTTTATTATCACTTTCTTTAAAATGGTGCCTGGCACATCCTTATGTTGACTCTATAATATGCGGTGTGAGCAAACTTTCTCAGTTAGAACAAAATATAGAGGCACTTCATGGGGAAGGACTTGGTGAAGAACTAAAACAACAATGTGATGAAATTGGAAAAGATCTGATGAAACATCGGATTAGCTATTTTAAATAAATAATACATTGGAGGTCATTATGTCACAAATGAGGCTTGGAAAGACAGAGCTACTTGTAAATAAAAATGGGTTTGGTGCTCTTCCGATACAGAGAGCGACAGTAGATAATTCCATACGAATCCTACAAAAAGCTTATGAAAATGGAATAAACTTTTTTGATACTGCTAGATTTTATACGGATAGTGAAGAAAAAATTGGACAAGCTCTTTCCTCTGTTCGAGAGAATATTTTTATAGCAACAAAAACAGCAGCAGTAAATGAAGTGGCGTTTTGGCGTGATTTAGAGATTTCGTTAAGCAACTTAAAGACCGATTATATTGATTTATACCAATTCCATAATCCTTCTTTTTGTCCAAAACCAGGGGATGGAACCGGTCTTTATGAAGCAATGTGTAAGGCGAAAGAGCAGGGAAAAATTCGTCATATCGGAATTACGAATCACCGATTAGCAGTTGCTCACGAGGCTATCGATTCGGGATTATATGAAACCTTACAATTTCCATTTTGTTATTTATCTACAGAGAAGGAACTTGAATTAGTGGAGAAATGTAAGGAAGCTGACATAGGATTCATTGCGATGAAAGCACTTTCCGGAGGACTAATAACGAATGCAAGTGCTGCTTATGCTTATCTTGATAAATTTGAAACTGTGTTACCGATTTGGGGAATTCAAAGAGAACATGAACTTGATGAGTTTCTTGAATTTTCTAATAATCCACCTTCATTAACAGAAGAAATACAACAATTGATAGACCATGATAGAAAAGAGCTTTTAGGTGAGTTTTGTCGTGGATGTGGATATTGTATGCCATGCCCTGCTGGTATTGAAATTAATAACTGTGCCCGAATGTCACTTTTACTTAGAAGATCGCCATCGGAACTTCAATTAACTCCTGAAGTACAACAGAAGATGAAAAAGATAGATGATTGTATTCATTGTAATCAATGTATGGCAAAGTGCCCATATGGATTAGATACCCCTAATTTACTTAAGAAGAATTATGTGGATTATCTAGAGGTTTTAAAAGATCGCAGTAAGGTATCAGTAGTGTAGAGTCTGAACTATTGATGCATGTTTAAGATAAGTTGAAAAATCCAATAAGAAGACTGTTGTCTTCTTATTGGATTTTTGTGTATTCCGTAAGTTAACTTATATTAATCATAGAAGTTTCTCAAAATCTGATAAAGGCATTGGTTTGTAATAAAGATAACCTTGCGCTTTATAGCAGCCACATTCTAATAAAAACTGTTCTTGTTCTTTTGTTTCAACACCTTCTGCAATCATATCAAGACCTAACTCTGCTAGCATTGATATGATGTGCCGAATCACGGTACGACTTTTTGAGCTTCCTAGGTTCCTTAAAAAGAGCCGGTCAATTTTAACTTCATCAAGTGGTTCATCCTTAAGCATATTCATTGAGCTATATCCAGAACCAAAATCATCCATAGAAAAAGAAAATCCTTTTTCCTGTAGTTTACCCATACATTGAAATAAAAAGGCGGAGTCCTCTGCTAGGGCACTTTCTGTAATCTCTAAGGTAATAAGATTTGGAGGTATCTTATATTCTCTTGATAAGCGGCACAAAACTTCCACGAAATCTTTCTGATATTCATGAAGCCTTGATACATTGAGTGAGATAGGGAGGGGCGTAACGCCACTTTCGATTAATTTTTGCAAGAACTGAAAGACTTCTGTCCAAACATAAATATCGACATCAACGATATAACCGCTTTTTTCAAGTACTGGTATATAGAGATTAGGGTAGAGGTAACCATCCACAGGGTGTTTCCAACGCACTAATGCTTCACCGCCAATAATTTGCCCTGTTTTCATATTTACTTTTGGCTGTATATGTACTTCCAATTGCTTTTCTTTTAGTGCAGTAGTGATTTCATTTTCTATCTTTTTTTCTAACATTAGTGATTTACGAAGATCGTTATCATAAAAGGAGTAAAAGGAAAATACCTTTCCTTTTATTGTTTGTAATGCTAAATTAGCATAATCACTTAATAAGCTTACGTCCGTACCGTATTCTGAGATACAGATACCAAAAGCAGGAAGTAATTTACAAGAAATAGGAAAAGAAGTTATTTTTTCAGCTAACGAAGTAACTATTTTAATTAGGTCTTCCATTTCTTGATAAGGGGTACATAAAGTGAAAATATCAGCACGTAGATGGCCAACTACAGAGTATTCAGACTCATAAACGCGGAAACAATCTGCGATATGTTTTAAAAGAGCATCCCCTTGACTTCGCCCACAAAATTCATTTACCGTCTTAAAACGGTATAAGTCCATACGTATCATTGCATATTTTTTATCTTTATGTGTTCTTAAACATTCGTTTCCTTTATATAAAAAGGCATTATGTCCATATAAACCGGTTAGGTTATAACGTGAAATTGCGGCATTTTGTTCTGCCATCTTCTTAAGTGAGTATAGATATAATTCTTCTTTTCCTACCTCTGTTAGCATAGGTGAGGAAGGGGTTTTTATTCCTTTAGCAAAACTCATAATAATGCTAACCTTTCTACCATAAATTTTATTTCCATCCATATTTTAGCACATCTCACATAATAATACAATATTCAACAAAAAAATACACAAAACAAGGAAGAAACGTGACTTTTATGAATGATTATACTATAATACTATAATAGCAATAGCAAATTAGAAGGAAGGAACATGCCGATGAATAGTGATAGTAGACTAGGTCTTTTGTAGTAGTTGAAAAAAAGGTAGGGATATCTAAGAGGAGGTAGTAATGAAGCACATATTAGAGAGAGTGAAGAATGTAGGGATTAGGATAAGGATAGCCTCCTTATCAACGGTAGCAATATTGTTTTTAATTATGATGTTATTTTTATCTTTTATGAATGATAAAGTCGTTTTAAAGATTTTAATCTTTATCATAGCTGCGATTGTAGGTTATATATATGCGAAACTTATTTCCTTATCTATTCTTGGGGAGATTAAGAGCTTAAAATCAATTATGATAAAAGTTGCTGAAGGTGATTTATCAGTTATAGTGGAGGATAGTGTTAAGACTAAGGATGAATTTGGAGATTTTGCGAAAGCAATGGAGAAAACCTTAATTCAACTAAATACATATCAGTCCTATATTAATGAAATTGCAGTCGTTCTTAACAAGATGGCAGAAGGAAAGATGGAGCTAGAGCTGCACCAGACATATGATGGACAGTTTATGACAATTAAAAAGGCTTTAAATGGTATTTCAACCTCCTTAAATCACACATTAACGGAAATAAATACGTCATCTGATAAGGTTGCAAAAGAGGCAGAGAATATGCAGATTACTGCAACTGACGTTTCTAATGGAACTACGGAGGAAGCTGCAACAATTGAGGAATTGACCGCGTCTATTCAGGCAATAACATCTCAGGTAAGCATAAATGCAGAAGGCGCAGTAGATGCAAAAAGTAAAATCTCTAATATGGCTGATACAGCAACAATGAACAATGAAAAGATGACACATCTTTTAGGGGCAATGGAAGATATTCATTCTTCTTCGAATGAAATCGTAAACATTATTCAAACAATTGAAGGAATTGCTAGACAAACAAATTTACTTTCATTAAATGCTTCCATTGAAGCAGCAAGAGCAGGTGAGATGGGAAAAGGTTTTGCTGTTGTTGCTGGTGAAATCGGTAATTTAGCGAATCAAAGCGTAAATGCAGTTAAAATTACTTCTCAGTTAATAGAAAATACTATTCATGCAGTGGAGCATGGCGTAAATCTTGCAGGTGAATCAGCGAAATCCTCCCATGAGGTTGCTATTGTAGCAAAAGATATAACTAAAATTATGGATGATATTACAGAGAACTCTCAATCACAAAGTGAACTACTACAGCAATTTGCTGATGCGGTAGAACAAATTGCCGTAGTTGTGGATGAAAATAAAGCGGCAGCAATATCAAGTGCCCAGATGTCTGAAGTTTTAACAAAAGAAGCGGTTCACTTAAAGCAGATGATAGACCAATTCGAGCTTTATGAGGAGTAACAAGTGACATGCTACCACCACTTTGGAAGTGGGGGCTTAATATTCCATTATATAAAGAGAGAAGAAGATACTTAAAAAGGGTGAATTAACTTTTTGGGTATCTTTTTTTAATCCTTTCTAATCTTAGTTTAATTTGAGTATCGAGAACATTTGTTTTATAATAGGTGTAATTGAGTTCTGCTTCAATACTTGAACGCTTATCTTGACTAATAAAATGGGAGGTAGAGAAATGAGTAAAGAATTAGTACATAGTCCATTATTTCGGGACCCGATTTATGACGGAGCAGCAGATCCCGTGATAATTTGGAATCACATAGAAAAACAGTGGTGGATGATTTATACAAATCGCCGTGCAAATGTAAAAACTCCTGGTTTTGAATGGATACATGGAACAGATTTAGGGGTAGCATCTTCGAATGATGGTGGGCATACTTTTGTTTATCGGGGGATATTAGAAGGTCTTGCTATCGAACCGGGAAGAAATACGTTTTGGGCACCTGAGATTATCTATGAGAAGGAAATTTATCATATGTATGTGTCTTATGTAAAAGGTGTTCCATCTACATGGAACTTTGAACGTCATATCTTACATTATACCAGTAAGAATTTGTGGGACTGGGAGTATATCGGAAAACTACCACTCTCCTCTAATCGTTGTATTGATGCCTGTGTACATAAATTACCAAATGGGAAGTATGGACTTTGGTATAAAGATGAAGTGAATGATTCTCACACTTATATGGTAGAAAGCAGTGATTTGTATGAATTTCATAATCCAAGGGCAGTCTTAGAGGAATTTGCACATGAAGGACCGAATGTATTTCGTTTTAAGCGTTTTTATTGGATGATAATCGATACTTGGAAGGGGCAAGGAGTATATCGAAGTAAAGATGCCATGACTTGGAGTCGTTGTAATGATATCTTATCAGAAACAGGTAATAAGGAGGATGACTACGGGTTTGGTTACCATGCAGATGTGCATGTTCAAGAAGATGAGGCATATATCTTCTATTTTACGCATCCAGGAAGGATACCATGTGTGGAAGAGAATTTCTATGAACAACAAAGATCATCTCTTCAAATACGAAGGCTTACGGTGAAAAATGAGGAGTTATCTTGTGACCGTGAGGAAGAGTTTATGTATGAATTAACTTAATCCATCAATTACGAGTATCCTTTAATTCGTAGTCATGTTTTCAAAGTGAAAGATAAATCTTTCACTCAACAAGTTTGTAACCGCGCTGCATCCTCAAACTTGATATAAATAAAGAGCAGCGTAGAAATGAGGGAGTAGGAATGAAAGAATTGCTGTTAAAGCGTAAGGGGAAGTTTATTCAATATCTAGTAGCATCCTTTATGTTTAATATTGACCGCTATGTTCAAATGGGGATTTTTGCCCTTATCATGTGGGCAGTAGAAAAAGGCAGGGATGCAAACTATACTGTAGTAGTAATTATCACTATTTTAGCTGCAGTCTATAGTGCAGTAAGTTTTGTGGTATCGCGTATGCTTCGTATCGGCTATATGAGAGATACCATACTGGATGTTCGAAAACGTGCATTTGATAAAATTTTGAGAATGCCTTTTAAACAGTATTCCAAAAAAGGAAAAGAAATTTATTTATCTAATTTAATTAATGATATTAATCAGTTTGAATCTGATTTCTTTATCAGTTTTTTAAACTTCTTGATTAATATCGGTATGTTTGTTATCAGTTTTATTATTCTTTTATTTTTAGACCCAGCTCTAGCTGCGGGGATGTTTGGGGCTTGTGTAATTATTTATCTGGTTTCTAGCCTCTTTTCAAAGAAGACGGTGGCTTTAAAGGAGGAGGTATCGAATGCTTCAGAAGAATTTACAGAAGAGATTGCAAATACCTTTCATGGTCTTGAGATTCTTAAACTAAACCGAATCGAAGATAAGTTTTTACAAAAGAGTATATCTTCGATTCGTAAAGTAGAACTAAAAAAATGTATTTCAAGCGTATTTACTGAGGGACAACGAAATATAATTCAAATACTTTCTTTTATAGTATCAAGCGGTGTTATGGTATATTTGTGTATTAATTTTAAGAATGGTATGTCACTAGCATTGGCAACGTTTATATTCCAAATAGCAACTGTTATGAGCTTTAATTTAGTCGAAGTCTTTCCTCTTTGGAACGCGATGAAAGCTTCTATTCGTATCTATCATAAGATTACGGATGATGAAACAGAACACAAAGAACAGAAAGAAGAGAAAATAGAAGAACGCACTCATTCTTTCGATTTTCAGAACGAAATTGTTGTATCTGATGTTTCATTTGCCTATGATAATAAATCAATCTTAACGAATGCAAACTTTTCGATTAAGAAGGGAAAGAAATACCTAATTAAAGGGGTAAGCGGTGCGGGTAAATCCACATTAATGAATCTACTCTCTATGACATTTGATAATTATGAGGGTGAGATCAAGGTAGATGGAACCCCGTATAAGACAATGGTTGAAAAAACCTTTCATGATAAAGTGGCATTCATCTACCAGGATGTATTTCTATTCGAGGATACCATTCGTAATAACATTACACTGTATAAAGATTTACCGAAGGAGCGCGTAGAATTTGCTGCAAAAGCCTGCGAATTGGATTTCCTCATAGCAGATAAAAAACTAGGCTTAGAGGAACCATTATCTGAAAATGGTAAAAATCTATCCGGTGGTCAGCGGCAGAGAATTTCGATTGCCAGAGCAATAGCAAAACAAGCGGAAATTTTATTTGTGGATGAGGGAACCTCAAGTCTTAACGAAGACTTAGGAAAAGAAATTGAAAAGGTATTCTTATCTTTATCTCAGACAGTAATTGCAATCAGTCATCGTTATTATGAAGGAGTTACAGACCAATATGATTATGTACTTGAAATCAAGAATGGTCAGATTCATCAGTATGAGGCGAAAGAATATTTTGGGGAGGCAGTGACATGTTAAAAAAAGTATTTAAAAGTACACCACAGATGTTAGTTGCTCTTTTCTTTGCTGCCTTTTATAGCATATTAGAGGGTATTGTAACTGTAAAAATGATGGGGCTTATCGATTATGCAATAGCGGGAGATTTAGAACTATTAATGCAAAAGATACCTCCGCTACTGATATTTGCACTCACACTTTTGCCTGTAGGAATCCTAACATCGATTACAAAAGCTTGGTATAAAAAAGATGCAAATTTAGCAATCAAGATGCATTATGTAAGGGGAGTATTTAAGAAAAATATATCGGAATTTCAAAAAGAAAATACCGCAAATTATATTTCAAGATTAACCAATGATTGTAACACAATTGATAAAAACTTTATTGATGGAATCTACACTGTGTTCCAAGGGATTGCTAATTTTTTCGTTGGAATATGGATTATCTCTACCGTAAATCCATGGATGATTTCGCTCTCTATTATCATTGTAGTAGTGAATGTTATTATAGGCGTTGTTATGCGTAAACCTTTGGAACGCAATATCAAAGAACGTTCTGATATGTTTGATGGGTACACCTCTTATATCAAAGAAGTATTATCCGCATTTCATATTGTAAAGAGTAATAATTTACAGGAAAAAGTAACGAAAGACTATTATGAGAAGAGTGGAGAGATTCAAAAGAAGGGGTATCACATTGAAAAGATGATGACCTTTATCAATGGTGCACAACATCTAACCATGAATGCATCAATGTATGGTATTTTATGTATCTTAGGATACCTAACAATTCAAGGGAAAATTACAGCGGGTGGTTTATTAATTGTAGCTCAGGGAATTCAAAAACTTGCTTGGCCTTTGTTTATGCTTAGTGAAGCCTTACCTAAGGTATTTACTTCAAAGTCACTTAGTGAAAAAATTGGTGATAGTCTAAAAAATTCGGATACCTACGAAGAAAAAATACCGATGTCAGAGTTTGAGGATCATATTGTATTGAAAAATGTAGAGTTTCAGTATGATGACGAGGTTGATAGTAAGAAAATTTTAACAAATGTGAATTTAAACATAAAGAAAAATGGGAAGTATTTAATTGTAGGCCCTAGTGGAGGGGGAAAATCAACGCTACTAAAACTTCTTCGAAAGTATTTTGCACCAACCGGTGGGAATATTCTAATTGATGGAAAGCCACTTCGGGACGTGAAGAAGGAAGATTATTTTGCTATGATAGCAAATGTTGAGCAACAGGTTTTTATCTTTCATGATACCTTAAGAAATAATATCACTCTTTATAAATCATATAGTGAAGAAGAAATTAGGGCAGCGATAGAAGCAGCAGGACTTACTACATTTATTCAGAACTTACCGGATGGTTTGGACACTATGATCTATGACAATGGACGAAATATTTCTGGTGGAGAGCGAAGCCGAGTTGTAATAGCAAGGGCAATGTTAACGAAAGCAAGCATTCTTTTTATGGATGAAGCATTTGCGTCACTTGATATGGAACGGGCTAGAGAGATAGAACAAACGATTCTTAAACTGAAAGATATTACTGTGATAAATGTAAGTCATGTAGTATTTCGAGATACCAAGAAACAATATGATGGTGTGTTTACTGTGAAGGGAACGGTCAAACCATTACTTAGTCAAGAATAATAGATTTACCCACAAAATATGCCTTATATAAATAACTTCATTTCATATCACATCCGTAAGTGAATGTAACATGGTATATACAAAATAAGGTAAAAAATTTGTTTTATTTTTAACAATTATATTGTATAATGGATAAGCAGTTTAAAAATGGAAAACAGATATGCTACCGCAAGTGCGGTGATGCGGAAAAGAGGAGCTATGTCGTTACAAGTACAAAATTTAATGAAAAAGTATGGAGACAAGGTAGTTGTCGAAGATTTGAGTTTTGAGATTACAAAACCAGGAGTGTACGCTTTGTTAGGTACGAATGGTGCAGGTAAAACAACCTCACTACGTATTATTCTTGGTATGTTAGCTCATGACGGTGGCAAAGTACTTTGGAATGGAGCACCACTTGACCCTGTGAAGGCAAACGTTGGATACCTTGCAGAGGAACGTGGCTTATATCCGAAATACTCATTACTTGACCAGTTATTGTACTTTGCAAAATTAAAGAATGTACCTAAGAAAACAGCAATGGAACGAATCAAGTATTGGTCGGATCGTTTACAGGTGAATGAATATGTATTTCCACCTAAGACGAAAGGAAAGAAATCGAAAGCAAATAGAGCAGATCAATTATCAAAGGGTAATCAACAAAAAGTTCAGCTGATGGCTGCTTTAATTTCAGATCCAAAATTAATTATTTTAGATGAGCCATTAAGTGGTTTGGATCCGGTTAATACGGATTTATTCAAATCTATTATTCGTGAGCAGATAGATCAGGATAAATATTTAATAATGTCAAGTCACCAGATGCCTACGATTGAAGAATTCTGTAGTGACATTACTATATTAAATCGTGGTAAGGCAGTGTTACAGGGAAATCTTAATGAAATTAAAAAAAGTTATGGTAGAGTTAATCTATTTGTTAAGAGTGATGTAGATATCGCTTCTTATATCGAAGAATTTAGATTAAGAATTGTGAATAAAACACCAAGTGAATATCACTTAAAAGTTCAGAATGAGCAGCAAGCAATGGACTTTCTTGCAAAACTCATTGGAGAAAAGATTCCGGTTGTCAAATTTGAGCTGCGCGAGCCATCATTGCATGAAATATTCATAGAAAAGGTGGGAGATGTTCATGAAGAAAAGTAATGTAACAGGTTGGAAGGATGTCTTTACTTTTACCTTAATTCAAACTTTAAAGAGCAAGGCATTTGTTGTAAGCTTTGTTATATTTATTATTTTAGCTACCGTTTCTATGCCTGTACTTTCTATGATTATGAATAAGGATGATGCTAAGGTAGAAGATGGTACGAATCCAATACAAAAAGTCTATATTAATGATAAGGTTACTTGGTCTAATGGTAGTTTTTTACCAGCACTTAATCAGGAAAACTTAAAACATATTAAGTTTGAAGCACTCACTGAGGATTATGATACTGTTGTGAATCGCATTGAACAGGAAGAGAATACTTCAGTCATTGTTAACATAGCGGAAACAGAAACAACCTTTCAACTTGACTTTATAAAGGCAAGTAAGGGAGATGTAAAAGAATCTAATGTACAGACATTAAGTGGGGCATTGTTAGAGGCATTTGACGCATATCGAATCAATCAATTAGGAATTACACCAGAACAGTTATCCATGATTCAAGCAAATGTTTCAACCTCTGTTACGTTAGCGGATAAGACTGGAAATGCAGTGATAACGGAAGATACTTCAATATCAGACTCTCAATATTGGTTTATTTACGGTATTTTGTTTGTTATTTTGATGGTTAATGTAATGGCAAGTTCCCAGATAGCATCTTCCATTGTTTCCGATAAGTCATCTAAGGTATTGGAATATCTGTTAACTTCTGTGAAACCACTTGCTATCATGATCGGTAAAATTTTAGCAATGCTTACTGCAGTGATATTACAATTTGTTGCGACTATTGTTTGTGTGTTAATTTCTAATACCGTTACTACAAAGGTATTTTCGACAACTGGAGAAAATATGATTTCAGAATATCTTCCAACTGGAATATTTGATAATGTTAATCCATTAAATATTATCTTATGTATAGCTGTGGTAATACTTGGAATGATTTTTTATGCTACTCTTGCTGGACTTGCCGGTGCTACTGCAAGCCGTATCGAGGAGGCAAGTGAAAGTTTAACGTTATTTACCTTTACGAACCTTATCGGTGCTTACATCGGTATGGGGGCAGCAGGTGTGTTGATGGCTAGTGGTACGAATGGTTTTGTAACATTTGCCTTATTGTTCCCGTTATCCTCCCCGTTCTTATTACCTGGAGCGATGTTTGTTGGAAAGGTATCGGTAGGGTTATCAATACTATCCATAGTCTTTCTAGTAATTTTTATGATCTTACTATTTAAATTCGTAGCTAAAGTATATGAAACATTAATCCTTCATAATGGAAGTAGAATCGGTCTGAAGGAACTAGTTAAGATTTCTAAAAATGTTTAGAAAGGTAGTGTGAAGAGAATTTCTAAGTCGTCAAAAAACGCCGACTAAGAAATTCTAAAACTTCACACAGCCTACTGTGCAGGCATGGTTAGATGTGTGAAAAGAATTTCTAAGTCGTCAAAAAACGCCGACTAAGAAATTCTAAAACTTCACACAGCAAGTTTGTGCTGCGCCAAACTTGAGCCATTAACTCTTCCTAAAAGATAGTCGCAGCGTGGAGGCTAAATGTGATGAATGAGATGCAACAAAATAAGAATTCCAACCTAGGCACAAACTTTCGAGGATGGAATTCCGTATATAGTTTTACGTTTCGACAAGCAACAAAAGGTGTTGGATTTAAGGTGGTAACAGCACTAGTTGCGTTATTAATTATCGCTGGTTTAATCTTAGTTAATGTACTAGTAGCAAAGCCAAAAAATGAAGATGAAGTGAAACCGTCTAATATTACAAGTGTTTATGTATTAGATCAAAGTGGAATAGCTACGGCTAATTATGATAGCTTGATGAAACAGTTTTCACCGCTGATTTTTGGAAATACAAAGTTTATTATAATGGAAACAGGGGAGCGTACGGAAGCAATACAAAGTGCAAGTAATGATTCTGCTACTTCCATTGCAGTAAATATTACAAAGAACGAAGACGGCTATCTAATTGAAGGTTTAATACCAGAAAGCTCTGCCATAACGGAATCCGATTCTACAAAGCTACTTGAATCTATGAAGCAATGCTTTGAAACAAACAAATTAATGCAAGCAGGGCTTTCTGTTACACAATTAACGACAGCATTAAAGCCAATGAATCCTGTGATTACAGAAGTAGGTGAGGATAATAATCCAGCTACATTTATTATAAAAATGATAGCACCTATGGTATTTGGGTTATTACTTTACTTTATGTTGTTATTGCATGGCCAGACAATCAGCAAAGAGGTTTCAACAGAGAAAACTTCGAAGTTAATGGAAACTTTATTAACCTCTATTCACCCATATGCGATGATTACTGGAAAGGTACTAGCAATTTCATCCATTGCTATTTTACAGTTCCTAACTTGGGTTATTTCTGTATTTATTGGATTGTATGGAGGTACTGCGGTTGCCCATGCAATTTATCCAGAGTATGAGAATTCAGTAATCACAATTATCAATTTCTTAAAAGATAATGTTGGTGAATCCGCGTTCTCATTACCAGCAGTGATCATAGCTATCTTAGTATTCTGCGTTGGTTTCTTATTCTATTGTGTATTAGCAGGACTTGCGGGATGTATGGTTACCAGACCAGAGGATGCAGCTAGTACACAGGGCGTGTTTGTATTTCCGATTTTAATCAGCTGGTTGGTATGCTATTTTTCAGCTGCTGCAGGGAATGAAGGAGTATTAAGAATTGCGAGATATATTCCATTTACAGCACCGTTTTGTGTTCCGGTAGATTTAATTACTGGTACGATTGGAATTGCACAAGGAATTGTTGCATTCTTGCTTTTAGCAATATTCTCAGTCTTGGTTATTATGATGGCTGCAAGAATCTATCGCGGCTTAGTGCTATACAATGGTCAAAAATTAAATTTAAAAACAATGTTTCAGGTGCTAAAAGCGAAACAGTAAGTAAATAGAAATGTAAAAATAATATAAA
>DPVV01000420.1:0-1624 GCA_003526525.1 Lachnoclostridium phytofermentans
ATTGTTTTTGTATTAACGATATTTATATTATTCTCAGGATTCGCAACACAAAGTTATGCGTTGTCAGATTCGCAATCTGCGGCAATACAAGCGTTGCTAGATGATGCCTGTCGTATATCAGGTGTGCCGGGAATGTCAATCTCAATACTTGCTGATGATGAAGTGTTCTACTTTTCTTCCGGGTATGCAGACCGTGAAAAGGGGTTGTCTGCGAGTGAAAATACACTATATGAGTTGGCCTCGGTCAGTAAATCTTTTACCGGCATGGGTATTCTGCTGTTGGAAGAGCAAGGACTGCTTTCAATGAATGACACTGTTCAGAAATATTTACCTTGGTTTACGTTAAAGTATCAAGGGAAACCTGTTGATATGCAAAGCCTTACACTCAATAACTTTCTTCACCATACCAGCGGCTTAACAAATAGTAGGCATACTCAAAATATTCCACAAGGCAATACGCCGGATTTGCTGCAAAAGACTGTGGAAATGCTGGTAGATGCTGAATTGGCATTCCCTCCCGGTGAGCAGTATAACTATGGAACTGTTAATTATGACGTATTGGGTTTGGTTATTGAGATTGTGTCGGGACAAAGCTATGAAGACTTTATGAGGGAACAGGTATTTCAGCCGTTAGATCTTCACCAGACGTATGTTTATAAAGAAGATGCTAGGGCCACCGGGCTGTTAGCACAGGGCTACCGTTCTTCCTTTTTTATGACAACTCCATATAACGCGCCGGATTATGCCGGGAATAAACCCGCAGGCTACATCATTTCTTGTACAAAAGATATGGCGCGTTGGATGGGCATACAGATGGGGATTGTGCAGGACGTACCCGAAATATTCCATAGGGTTATCGAAAAATCACATCAGGGTGATATGTCTGTTCCGGCTGTCAACGAAATGTATTATGCGGCGGGCTGGTCGGTAAACGCCGACCAAACAATCATAGAGCACTCAGGGGGCAATCCCAATTTCAGAACCGAAGTGGCCATACTGCCAAATGAACGAACAGCCGTCTGCTTGCTGACCAACGGCGCAAATACCAATATCAGCCTGGTACTAAAAGTTAAAGATATATTAGACGGCAATCTAACGCAGTCATATGAAATCAGTGGCACACAGCTTTTGGACATCATTTTGTCGTCTACCACAATTGTTCTTTGCCTATTGGCCGTTCTGTTCTTTCTCTTAGGATTACGCAGAAGGAAGACGAATGAACGGCAGCCAATGACAAAAAAGATAAAAATCGTAACAGTTATTTTGCTAATCGCTACGATTCTGTGTATAATGTGCTGTGCCTTCCCAATATTCTTAGGATATGATTGGTCAGCGATACTTATTTGGCAAACATATAGTGTTCTTACAGCTTTGATTTCGGCGGCATTATTAACAGCAAGCATTACATGGTTTGTATACACTCACCGATATAATGCCTCGCTCCGAAAATAAGCATAATGTTAAGCAATTAATTCAATTTAGTTTTACAGCCATAGGTTCGATTTTGATATGACCTATGGCTGTTGTTGTATAAATATACGTTGCCTGATATTAAGATGACAAAGCTGTGTCTACAGTTTGAGCACTCAGTTTTTTTCAGCTATAATTTTTCCCTTAACTTCAC
>DPVV01000420.1:1758-3179 GCA_003526525.1 Lachnoclostridium phytofermentans
ACTTCACCTTATCCCTAGCACTTCGCCTTCTCTCATCCTCAATAGCAGCATAGTGCTTCTTCGTGGTATTAACATCACGATGGCCTAAGACATCAGCAACCAGATAAATATCCCCTGTTTCTTGATAAAGCGAAGTACCATAAGTACTTCTTAGCTTATGTGGTGTGATTTTCTTAAGGGTTGTTACTGTTTGTGCATATTTCTTTACTAAAACTTCAACATTTCGAACACTGATACGGCTTCTTCTTGAAGAAAGAAAGAGTGCGTTTTCATGACCGTCAACTGCGATAATTTGGTCTCGTTCGTCCATATAGGAGAGGAGTGCTTCACGAACTTCTTCTCCAAAGTACACATAAGATTCAGATCCACCTTTTCGAACTACTTTGATGCGATCATTATCAAAGTCAACGTCGGTTAAATCAAGGCCAACACACTCAGATACACGGATACCAGTTCCTAATAGTAAGGTCATTAAGGCTAGGTCACGGACTTTATTCTTTTCATGAAATACTTTTTGAGTGTCTGTTAGTTTACTTCCTGTCTCAACAACATCTAATAATTCAGCTACTTCATTGGTTTCAAGACGAACGATAGCTTTTTCATGAATTTTTGGCATATTAACTTGAAGTACCGGATTCTCATCTATGATTTTATTCTTATGATAATAACTATACATAGTACGTAAGGTTGAGAGTTTGCGTTTTATTGCACGATCATTGTTGATAAACTCTTTTCCATCAGCGTTTTTATAATATTTTAGATGTTCTAAGTATTCTTCAATATCCGTCGATTTTAATAAAGTTAAAATATCTCGTGGGATCTCTTTGATAGGTTTATCTTGAAAGCTAGGATTCTGTGATTGTAAGAATTCTAAAAAGGTTTGTAAATCAATGGCATAGGCTATTCTGGTTCTAGGTTCTGTAGATTGTTCTATTCCTCGGAAAAAATCTTTTAACCAAGGGGGGAGTTGTGTTAAAAGTTCCCTTAATTTTATGATATTTTCTTTTGCTTTTTTCTGATGATAGGTTTCATTTTCCATTATGTATCCCCCTCAATTCTATGATTTCGTTTAAATTAGACAACCTTATTCATATAAAAAATTATCAATATTAAACTTTTTGTGTCCAAAAGTATATACTAACTCCAGTGTATCGACCTGTTTAGGATAAAGATTTTTAATATTATATTTTTTCAACATGATAAAAAACAAATACAGTAGTTCAATTGACAAGAGTGTATTTTAGTACTAACATAACTATATCACATTTCATGTTTCGATTCAAATTAATGGGTTTAAGTATTACGTTTCATCACAATCATATAACACACTTTTGTCATAAAATAACAATAAGATATATGAAGTATCAACAAAAATAAAATATATAAAGTGAGGGGCTTTTATGTTTAATGATCCATTTGGG
>DPVV01000436.1 GCA_003526525.1 Lachnoclostridium phytofermentans
CAGGTTTATACTCTGCAGCTTTATTATTAAATTTAATAGCTTCTTCAATATTTCCCAGCTTGTAATAACATAAACACAGCTCAATAGATGGTATGAAACCCCAATATTCATGAAGTATTGGTCCCCATTTTGATTCGGGTTTTTCAAGCTTCATAGCCAGATCAAACCAAAAAATAGCTCTTTTGTAATCCTCGATATCCTTATAGAAATAACCTAGTTGACAGCAGATTTCTGCTCTTGGTGTGTCGTATTCAAAGCTTCTGATCAAGGCTTTAAGCATATTTTTCCTGTCATCTTTAGCTTTGTATGCTTTAGCAAGATAAATGCAGGAGGTTATGCAGTCTGCAGGCAATCCTTTTTCTGAATCAAGCATCTTGTTAAAATATTCTATAGCTCCCTCATATTCATTCACATTTAGCTTTTCCCTTGCGAAGTAAAACATATTGCGCGGCGAAAACTCCTTGCCTTCGGCCAACATTGCTTCAAGTATGTTTAAATTTCTACGGTTGTTCGTATGAGCTTTTTTATGAGTAATGGTTATATCAGAATTTACTACTTTTCCCTCAAATGAAATAAACTCATGAATTGGATCGCTCCAGAAGAAATTCTTTGCTCTTTTTAATAGCCGTTCCCTGAAATGCGATAATACTACATTACCTTTTTCATCAAATGCATAGTTGTAATTCATCATTACTACATCGACACTCGGGTCAAGAATTTCCTTAACCCTCTTTAATTTTAACCGGTCTGCATCAAGGAGTACATCGTCGGCGTCCAACCAAAGAATATAGTCCTTTGTTGCTTTCGAAAATGAAAAATTCCTTGCTGCTGAAAAATCATTTATCCACTCAAAATCATAGACTTTATTTGTAAATAGTCCTGCTATTTCTTTTGTCTTATCAGTAGATCCCGTATCAACAATTATAATTTCATCAACAATATCTCTAACTGAAATCAAACATCTAGAAATATTATCCTCTTCATTTTTGACAATCATACACAAACTGATAGTAATCATAAATCCACCTCAGCAAACTTCTGTTTTATATATTTATTATGGTTACAAAATGATGTTGTGCCTACTAACTTCTATCTTCTTCAATAACTTTTCTATAAATATCTAAATAATTATCCGCCATTTTTGCTGCGGAGAAATTATTCTCAACATAGGTTCTTAGTACTTTCGCTTTCGGAAATTCCATATTTTGGACCTTCTGAATCATTTCATCCACATTACTACAAATGAATTCAGGGAATCCTTTCAGTACCTCCGGGACTGCTCCGTTGCCAAATGCAAGGACAGGTGTACCGCATGCCATTGCTTCAACCATTACAAGTCCAAAAGGCTCCTCCCATACAGTCGGAAAAAGCATGCATTTAGCATGTTTCAGAAGTTTCTGCCTCTCTTTTCCTCCGACAGAACCTACATAACTTATATTCGCGTTTGCTTTTATCCGAGGTTCTATCGCTTTTTTATAATACTCAATATCATAAAGAGGTCCCGCAATAATGAGTCGCATTCCTGTTCTTTCAGCTACATCAAGTGCATAGTTGATCCCTTTATGTGAATATAAAATTCCTAAGAAAATAAGGTAATCCTCTTTGCTTTCAGAAAACTCATAATCTCCAGGATTAATACCGTTATATACATAATATCCCTGGTTCAATCCGGCAATTCTTAGTGCTTTCTGACATAGGTAAATAGGATTTTTTGCGGAGTTTTTACGACTGTCATGAATGGTACTGATAATAGGCAATGAAAGGTCACACCGGCTTAAAACGGAAGCATGTGTATGGTCATGTATTATATCTGCACCAATAGAGGGAATGGTTCTCTTTATAAATTCAGCTATTTTTTCAGAATCTGGACCTTTATGCGTATATGGAATTATTTTTGCACTGCTTACGCTACCCTCTGCTCCGAAGAGAAATACCTCATGACCTCGTTTGACAAGCTCTTCCGTAAGGTCATATATAACCCTTTCAATTCCACCATAGTCTTTAGGCGGGACAGGGAAAGCATCAGGGGCTACCTGAATAATTTTCAAGGTATCTTTTCTGCTTTTTACTATACTTGGAATGCTTATGTGGGCAGGCTGTTCCGAAATTACTTTTTCATAGACCTCCAGATATCCGTCCACCATCTTCTCGGTTGTAAAATGTTTGATTGCATACTCACGAAGCTCGTTAGACCTTGCATAGTTTCCTTTCATCACCTTATCTGCCATTTCATCTACGCTGTTGCAAATACAGTCGGGAAATCCTTTAAGGACTTCAGGAACAGCTCCATTTCCAAGTGCAATGACAGGGGTTCCGCAAGCCATCGCTTCAATCATTACAAGGCCAAATGGTTCTTCCCATGAAGTAGGGAATAAAAGGCAACTAGCTTTTTTCAGAATCTCCTGCTTCTCCTTGCCTCCTATAGATCCAATATATTGTATTTTCGGATTTTTTCTTATCCTCGGCTCCACTTCACTGTTAAAATAGCCAAGATCATGTACGGGACCTGCAATAACAAGCCTCTTATTCGTCAGATCTGCAATATCGAGAGCATGCCCTAGCCCTTTCATCTTGTCGAGCCTTCCAAGGTAGAGCATATAATCATCTTTTTCCTCAGAATACTCATACTCTTTCAGATTAAGTCCATTGTACACATAAAATCCATGGCCCCCACCAATTACGTTAAGCGCTCTTTGGCTAACAAAAACGGGGTATTTTACACGATAGTTTATTGTACCGTGAATCGTACATATAGTCGGTGTATTAAGATTCTTTTTACCCAAAACTGAAATGTGCGTATGATCATGTATGATATCAACATCCTCTGGCATGGTTTTAAGAACATATTCAGCTATTTGGTTAAAATCACCCTTACCCGAATGCTGGTAAGGAATTAAGGTGGCGCTTGTTTTGCTCCCTTCCGGTGCATAAAGGTATACCTTATGCCCTCTTCTTACGAGTTCTTCCGTTATTTCATAGATTACAACTTCTATTCCGCCATAATTAGCAGGAGGTACAGGATAAACATCTGGTGCAACCTGGACAATTGTTAAATTTCTT
>DPVV01000441.1 GCA_003526525.1 Lachnoclostridium phytofermentans
TTTCCAACTTTATTCATCTCTGCATTACTATTTACATTAATCATCTCTGTCTTTACTTTAACATTAATTTCTCTGATACTTATTTTTTTGTAAAAATCATCTACTCAAATTTTTATTTCATTTTTGCTACAAGTTCCTTTAATTTCTGTACAGCCTTATCCACTCCCTTTATTTTTTTCCCAAGATTTATTGACACTTCCAATAATCTTGTTTTTTCTTCCCTCGAAAATATAGTTTCCTCAAAGCAAAATGGCACTGTAAATCCATCCTTCTTTAAAATTCCAAACAGTTTTGCACTTGGAAAAACTGCTTCTAATTTACCGGTTATTCTAACCTTAGACAGGGTAGTTTGTACTTGTAAATCTCTTATTTCACATACCCAATAACCATTGGTTAACGTTTCTTTTACATAGCCTAATACCCTTACCTCATCCTTCTCTCTTCCTATGCCAATTGGATATAAAATACCTTTGGATAAATAATCTTCTACTCTTAGCACTGCTAAGTCCATATCAACTTGATAGGTGATATAGGAAGCAGCCTTTAAAACTACTTCCTCTCCTAATGATTGTAATTTGGCTCTGTCATGACTATAGAAGCTATAATTTAAAAGAAATAAAATTGTATAAAATACAAGTGGTAAGACAAAGGCTGCTTCCACTGTAAAAAAAGCTTTTTTTATCATTCCTTACTCCTTGCCGTTAACTGTTTCGTCTATTGTAAATTAATTATCCCTTACGAATTTAATGTATTTTAGCTGTAGTAATTCCCATACATTGATAGCACCACACAGGATTATAACTTCTATATTGGGGCTACTTCCCTCATTTTATTAAGATACAGCCAAGGTACCCCAAAAATAGAAATGGAACAAACGGAATTGTTTTCTTACGATTCCACCGAAATAAAACAAGAAGAACGATAGACACAACAGAAGTTAACAAGAACGCATAACTTAAAAGAATTGCAGATTTACTAATCCCAAGTATCACTCCAATTGCACATAGAACATAACCATCACCAATACCAATTTGCCCTCTTGTAACCTTACTAAGGATTACAAAGAAAAGCCCAAGGAGTACCCCAAATATTCTTTCGATAAAAGTTATCTCAGAAGGTATGGCTAGTTCTATAAAAATAAGCGGAAGTAAACTAATAAGCCACCAACAAGAGATTTCCTTTCGTTTTATATCCTGTATTCCTAAGATAAAGAGTAGAGCTCCGATCCAGGTTACTCCACAAAGTTTAAAAACACTCATTAAGCTAATCTCACCAAAACTAATCATGAATAGCACTTTATAAATTTCCCCCATTCTATTGATTTATTTTTTTATTTCCTTTTCACTGAGGTTAATAGAGCAATACCGCTCAAGCTTAGATTAAGAATTTCACAAGCTTGAGACTTAGTAGCTTATAGGCTTGGGATTTAGATGTTTATAAGCCTGGAGCTTAGTAGTTCATAAGCATGGGACTTAGAAATTCATAAGCTCCATACTTTAATTACTCTTTTTTATGTGCCTTGCATCTACTGCACTCACCTCTTGCTCCTACTTCTGTTAACAGCACTTTCATAACGGTACGTTTTATTCCGGAACAAGTGCGGCTGCTATGGTAGCAGTCTCCATATTCTGTGATATAAACAGTACTTGGAAGTGTTGAGTTTTTTTCAAAACACAATTCGCATGCTCGGTAGGTACAATGATTAGAATTGCAAATAAAAGAAATCCTTGTGCTATCCACTGCTTGAACGTTAATTTTAATATGAGAACAATTTGCATTGGTGTGATATACGGAACCGTTTGGCGTAATATAAACATATTCACCATCTTCGTTGTCTCCCTCCTCTGTTTTCAGTGAGGAAGGAACTGCATGTCCATTAAACATTCGGATTCTTATTCGCTGTACCACTGGAAAAACAGGAAAAATTTCTTTCCAAATTGGAAGCTGTATCTTATATTGCATTACAACTTGGATACACGCCTCTTCATCAAATAGAGATGACCCTAAAAATGTTATTCCCGCATATCCACCTTGAATACAATTCTTTATAGCATGATGATCCTTCACATATGGTTTTATGGATTCTTCCAGCATAATACCACTTGCTGCTGAGGTAAGTATATTTGTGACATCCGATGTATCAAATAACCCAGAGAAGATTGTCTCGTCATCCTCGTTTAAATTTTCCTTTATCTCTGTTCTACTATCCTCATCTTCACTAAAATTCATAGCATAATTTGTTATTATCCCATAGGAGGATATGTTTCTTGCAACCTTAGTTGCATAATAATGAAGGCAATCCTGTGCTGCAATGACCTGAAAGAAAAAAACTAATGCATAAACTGCGAATGCAAATATCGGTAATGCTAAGGAAGCCTCTAATGTTAGTAATCCCTTTTCTCTTTTTTTTAACACCATCTCTCCTCCCACTAAAATTGATTCTTTCTTTTACAGTCCCATAGGGTGTGGTCAAGTCTTTGTTTTTTACAATAGGAAACATCGGCAAATGTTCTTGGAGAGAGATTTTTTTATTTTAATATGTAAAAAACAAAGACCTCACCACACCCTCTTAGGAGGAATTTAATATGAGACTGTATTTTGGGCCAAATATAGGTAACCGTGAATAGAT
>DPVV01000164.1 GCA_003526525.1 Lachnoclostridium phytofermentans
ATGACAAGTGAATTGGCTTGCCAATTCATCTTGTTTTATTTCAACTCATCCAAACTCTTAGCGTAGGAAGGTAGATATTCTTTCATGAAGAACTCAACTTCTGGTAACTCCAACTTCTTCAAAGCCTCTTCGATACTAACCTTAGCTTTCAATAATTCTGTATTACCTGTCTTTTCTTCCTCCATGCACTTAATCAGCGCAGATAATTTATCTGCTCCTTTTACAAGTTTCCAAAGATAACTTTCCTCTTCTTCCGGGAAAAAGATACTATGATACTCTTCTCTGATATCTTCTGGTAACATTCCAAGAAGTTGATTTGCAGCATTTTCCTCAATCTTTTGAAATGCTCCCAAGATATCACGATTATAATACTTGATTGGTGTCGGCATATCTCCTGTGATTATCTCGGTTGCATCGTGATACAATCCTATTAAAGCAGCTTTTTCTGCATTTAACTCTTTATGAAATCTTTTCTTCCCGATCACAGCAAGTGCATGAGCCAGCATACTAACCTCAAGCGAATGTTCACTAATATTTTCAGAAATTGCATTTCTCATCAATGCCCATCGTTCAATATACTTCATTCTTGACATCATTGCATAAAAATGATACTCCATAACTGCATTCCCCTTTTTTGGCCTTTATCTTTTTCTTAAACTTACTCACTTACCTCTTCCAGATATTTTTTAAGATAATAACCCGTGTAAGATTCTTTCACTTTCGCAATCTCTTCTGGAGTACCCTTTGCAATTACAGTACCACCCTTATCTCCACCTTCTGGTCCAATATCAATAATATAGTCCGCTGTCTTAATCACTTCGAGATTATGCTCTATGACTACGACCGTATTCCCGCCTTCCGAGAGTCTTTGTAAGATTTCCACCAACTTGTGAACATCTGCAAAATGAAGACCTGTTGTTGGCTCATCTAGGATATAGATTGTCTTTCCAGTACTACGCTTGCTTAACTCTGTAGCCAACTTAATACGCTGTGCTTCACCACCAGAAAGGGAAGTCGAAGGATGACCAAGCTTTAGGTAAGAAAGTCCAACATCATTAAGGGTTTCAATCTTTCTCTTAATAGAAGGTACATTTTCAAAGAACTTCACAGCTTCTTCTATCGTCATATCAAGAATATCATAAATATTCTTACCTTTATATCGAACCTCTAATGTCTCACGATTATAACGCTTTCCACTACATACTTCACAAGGAACATAGATATCTGGAAGGAAGTTCATCTCTATCTTAATGATACCATCACCGCTACAAGCCTCACAACGTCCGCCTTTTACGTTAAAACTAAATCGTCCCTTACTATATCCCTTCATCTTTGCATCTGGTGTTGCTGCAAATAAATCACGGATCTGATCAAATACGCCAGTATAAGTAGCAGGGTTTGATCTAGGAGTACGTCCAATTGGTGACTGGTCAATGTTTATGACTTTATCAAGCTTATCAATACCAATCATATCGTCATGTTTTCCAGGAATACAACGAGCTCGATTTAAATCTCTTGCTAAACGTTTATATAAAATCTGTGTTACCAAGGAACTCTTACCCGAACCCGAAACCCCTGTAACGCAGGTCATGACACCAAGAGGGATATCTACATTGATATTACGAAGATTATTCTCTTTTGCTCCCTTAATCGTTAAGTAACCGGTTGGCTCTTTTCTTTCCTTTGGTACTGGAATCTTAATTCTTCCACTTAAGTAAGCGCCGGTAATCGAGTTAGGGTTATTCATGATTTCCTGTGCAGTACCTACTGCGACTACCTCACCGCCATGCTCCCCTGCACCAGGACCGATATCAACAATACAATCTGCTGCAAACATCGTATCTTCATCATGCTCAACAACAATCAGTGTATTTCCAAGGTCTTTCAGATGCTTTAGAGTCTTTAAAAGTTTATCGTTATCTCTTTGATGTAAACCGATACTTGGCTCGTCCAAAATATAGGCAACACCAACTAATCCTGAACCTATCTGAGTAGCCAGACGAATTCTCTGTGCTTCTCCACCGGATAATGTTCCGGTTGCTCTGGCAAGTGTTAAATAATCAAGACCTACATCCATTAAAAATCCAATTCTAGCACGAATTTCTTTTAATACCAGCTCACCGATTTTTAATTGCATTGAAGTTAAAGTAAGTTGATTCATGAATTCATGAAGTTCACGAATGGAAATTTCAGTTACCTCTGCAATATTCCTCTCACCAACGGTAACAGCAAGAGCCTCTCGTTTCAGTCTCTTACCTTTACATGCCTTACATGGAGTAGTATTCATAAATGTCTCGTATTCCGTACGCTGTGTCTCTGAACCAGTTTCACGATATCTACGCTCCATATTTCGAATTAACCCTTCGAATGCCACATCATAAACACCAACACCACGTTGTCCTTGATAGTGAACCTTTACAGTCTTACCATCTGTTCCATGCATAATAACATATTTAATTTTATCTGGGTAGTCATTATAAGGAGTGCTTAGGCTAAAATTATACTCTTTTGACAACGCTTCCATCGTAGCTCTTGTATAACTTCCTTTATCCGTTACGGAAGCCCATCCCATTGCAGCAATCGCACCCTCATCAATACTTAGTGAAGTATCCGGAATCAGTAATTCTTCTGCAAACTCCATCTTAATTCCAATACCGTGACACTCTGGACACGCTCCAAAAGGATTATTAAAGGAGAAGGTTCTTGGCTCCATCTCTTCCATACTGATACCACAGTCTGGACAAGAAAAGCTTTGAGAGAATGTTAATTGTTCTCCTCCAATGACATCCACAATAAGAAGCCCATCACTTAATTTAAGCACATTCTCTACCGAATCGG
>DPVV01000600.1:0-4217 GCA_003526525.1 Lachnoclostridium phytofermentans
AACCGCTCTTCCGATCTAACAACTTATGTGGTACGAAAGTGTTATTAGAGGCACTTGTAGCACATGGAATTGATAAAGTGGTATTCTCGTCTACAGCTGCAACCTATGGAGAACCAGAGCGTGTACCAATTGTTGAGTCTGACCGTACAGAACCAACCAATACCTATGGTGAAACAAAGTTATCCATGGAAAAGATGTTCAAATGGACTTCTATGGCTCATAATCTTCGTTATGTATCTCTTCGCTATTTTAATGCTTGTGGTGCTATTATGTCCGGACAAATTGGAGAAGCTCACAATCCAGAGTCACACTTAATTCCAATCATTTTACAGGTTGCTAATCACAAGAGAGAATCAATCAATGTACTTGGAACAGATTATGAAACCAAAGATGGTTCTTGTGTACGAGATTATATCCATGTGCTTGATTTAGCGCAGGCTCACATTTTAGCAGTGAAATATTTAATGGCTGGCGGTGAAAGTAATATCTTTAATCTTGGAAATGGCATGGGAAACACCGTATTAGAGGTTATTGAGGCAGCTAAAAAAGTGACTGGGGAAGAAATTCCTGTAGTTTTGGCAGACCGTAGAGCAGGTGATCCTGCAACTTTAGTAGCATCCAGTGAGAAGGCGAAAGCCGTACTTGGATGGAAACCACAGCATGCAGATATTGAAGAAATTATCGAAAGTGCATGGAATTGGCATAAAAATCATCCAAATGGATTTGAAAAATAGATATACTGAGAAGGAATAAGGTTAAAGTGATGAAAGTAAAAACCTTCTCAGGAATGGAGGAGTAATTTGAACGTATACCAAGCAATTGCGCGTTTGGTTCAATATGGAATCGTAACGGGCCTAATAGAGGAAGAAGATCGTATCTATGTTAGAAATCGAATCTTATCTGAATTACAATTAAGTGATTATGTGGAGGATATGGTTTCCATATCCTCTGAGGTAGGATCAAATAGACCTAATATATCTGAGACAAAAGTAGAAGATATAGAAGAAATATTAAAAGTTTTACTTGATTATGCTTGTAAACAAAATTTAATAGAGGATAGTATCCTATATCGTGATTTATATGACACAAAACTTATGGATTGCTTAACCCCATATCCAAGAGAAGTAGTTAAGACTTTCAACTTGCTTTATCAAAAGGATAAAGTAGCAGCGACGGATTACTATTATAAACTTAGTCAGGATAGCGATTATATACGTCGTTATCGTATTCAAAAAGATGTGAAATGGATTACGAAAACAGAATATGGTGACCTTGATATTACAATCAACTTATCAAAACCTGAGAAAGATCCAAAAGCGATTGCTGCTTTATTACATGCAGCAAACACAGATTATCCAGCATGTCAGTTATGTAAGGAAAATGAAGGTTATGCTGGAAGATTAAATCACCCTGCAAGAAATACTCTTCGGACAATACCAATTACGATTCAAGAGGAACCTTGGTTTCTACAATACTCACCATATGTATACTATAATGAGCACAGTATTGTATTTCGTGGAGAACATAGTCCAATGAAAATTGATCGGACTACGTTTGCTAAATTATTTGATTTTATTCAGTTTTTGCCTCATTATTTCGTAGGTTCCAATGCGGACTTACCTATTGTGGGAGGTTCTATCTTAACACATGAGCACTATCAAGGGGGAAATTATACCTTCGCCATGGCAAGAGCCAAGGTAGAAGAAAAATTTTCTTTACCAGGATTTGAAGATGTTGAGGCTGCAATTGTAAAATGGCCAATGTCAGTGATACGTTTGCGTAGTAAAGATACAAAATCGATTGTAGAACTTGCAGAAAGAATTAGAATTGCATGGCAATCCTATAGCGATGAAAGCGTAATGATTTATTCGGAGACGGAAGCTACACCACACAATACCATTACCCCAATTGCCAGAAAGGTTTCTGATTATTATGAACTTGATTTAGTTCTTCGTAATAATATCACTACGAAAGAGCATCCAGATGGTTTATATCATCCACACAAAGAGCATCATCATATAAAGAAGGAGAACATTGGTCTTATTGAGGTTATGGGGTTTGCAATTTTACCGTCCCGTTTACTTCTTGAATTAGAAGAGGTCAAAACCTGCATCTTACAGAATAAAGATCCAATGGATCAAGAATCGACTGCAAAACATGCAGAATGGATCGCAGCTATACAAAAGAAGTATACCAAACTAACGGAAGATACAGTTGACAATGTTATGAAAGATGAAGTAGGACTTGTATTTTGTTCCATCTTAGAGCAAGCTGGAGTATTCAAGCGTACGAAGGAAGGTAAACAAGCATTTTTACGCTTTATGGAATCCCTCGGTGCTAAGGAACTCTAATCGGTATTCGGTTGGCGTCATCCCAGTCTTCGAGCGAAATAGTCTAGTGAAATGAGGCATATCTTCAAAGCCAGTTAATCTTGCTGCTTCTTTAATAGAGATGGTCTGATCCGTTAATAAGAACTGTACTTGATTTAATCTAGTTTCAAGTAAGTCTGCTTTTGGCGAGGTATGAAAATAATACTTATAATAGTAATGAAAACGACTGACACTTAAGTTTGCCAAGTTTGCCATCTCAGGAAGAGTCCAATCTTTTGAATAGTTTGTTAGTATTTGTATACGAACACTTTTTATAACATCTAATATATTTTCAGAGGTAACCCCTTTGTGATGAGGAACATTAATATCTCTACTTACTGTAATTAGTAGTTCAGTGAGTAGAGAATGGATGGCCAATTCATATAAGGGGTCTTTTGTTATACTTTGATTTAAGATTTGTTGTATGTATTGGTTAATTGCAGTATAGTGCTTTGGATAGAAAATAGTGTTAGTTGGAATGTGAAACTGAGATAAATGTTCTTCCTCTACTTCAAAGTGAAGGAAGCTATTGTAGAAAATTTCTACATTTCCGTAATATTGTCTTGCATTCGGTGAATAGAGAATACAAGCGTTTGGTTTTGTTAACGTAGTGTGATGATTTAATGTGACTTTCATAGGAGCAATGAAATAAAGAAATAAATAATCTCCGGAACCATTTGGTCGGTCAATAACATCATAATTTGCATTGTGCGTATTGTAACCACAGTGACTCAAATGAATCATAGAACTCCTCCATTCCGCCACGCCTGCGAATTTGGGCGTTGCACAATAATTTTCTTAGTAATAGTTTCGCAATTCACTTTATAAAATACATTTTATTTTCAAACGGACTACTTTCAAACACAGTAGAAAAAGACAATGATACGGTACTTTTCTACATTTGAAATCAACCCATGCTGTGCTATATGTATTAATAGGTTAAATGATTACCTAACACCTATGAATTATAAGGGCAAGCAACCATAGTACTCCAAGAATTAGAGTACTACACAATCTATATCAGGTCAATAGATTATCACAAGGATAGTTATGGAATAAGGTAATGAATTTAAATGAAATAACGAAGGTAGTTTTAACGGCTTGGGGTTAATTACAAGAACAATTGTGAATGTTACATAAGGAGGAAAACAATGAAAGCAAAGCTTACTTTATCAAAGATTAGTAAGATAGGATCCATAGACAAAAGAATCTATGGCTCCTTTATCGAGCATCTAGGAAGAGCAGTATACGGCGGTATCTATGAGCCAGATCATGAAACTTCAGATGATATGGGATTTCGTCAAGATGTAATGGAGTTAATTAAGGAATTAAATATTCCAATTGTACGTTATCCAGGTGGTAATTTTGTATCGGGCTACCGTTGGGAGGATGGTATAGGAGATAAAGCGAAGAGACCAAGACGTCTTGACCTTGCTTGGAAGAGCATTGAGACAAATGAGGTTGGTGTAGATGAGTTTCAGGAATGGGCGAAACGTGCCAATAGTGATGTTATGATGGCCGTAAATCTGGGTACAAGAGGACCTAGGGAAGCGCAGGATATCGTAGAGTATTGTAATTTTCCTGGAGGAACTTATTACAGTGACTTAAGAAGAAAGAACGGATTTGAGAAACCATTTGATATTAAAGTTTGGTGCTTAGGTAATGAGATGGATGGTCCATGGCAAACTTGTGCTAAGACGGCGGAAGAATACGGAAGAATCGCTTGTGAAACAGCAAAAATTATGAAATGGGTTGATCCAAGCATTGAATTAGTTGCATGTGGTAGTTCTAGTTTAACAATGCCTACCTTTGGAGATTGGGAACGTACGGTATTAGAACATACCTATG
>DPVV01000600.1:4291-5707 GCA_003526525.1 Lachnoclostridium phytofermentans
ACATACCTATGATTATGTTGATTATATTTCCTTGCATCAATACTATAATAATTATGAAAATGATCCAGATGTTTTCTTAGCTAGATCCTTAGAGATGGAAACTTTTATTGAATCGGTAGTAGCAATTTGTGATTCTGTAAAGGCGAAAAAACATTCTAAAAAGACAATCAATCTATCTTTTGATGAGTGGAATGTATGGTTCCATAGTCATGGACAGGATAAGAAGGTAGAGCCTTGGGGTGTAGCGCCAAGCTTATTAGAGGATGTTTATACCTTTGAAGATGCTTTGTTAGTTGGATGTCTGTTAATTGCACTGGTAAAACATTGTGACCGTGTAAAAATGGCATGCCTTGCACAATTAGTGAATGTTATTGCTCCTATTATGACAGAGAATGGTGGAACTGCTTGGGCTCAAACAATTTTCTATCCATTTATGCATGTATCAAACTATGGTAGGGGTACCGCTTTAAAACCAATCTTAGAGTGCGAAACCTATGAGAATAAAATCAGTGATAAAGTTCCTTATGTAGAAACAGTTGCAGTACATAATGAAGAAAAGAAAGAGGTTGTTGTATTTGCTGTAAATCGTTCCGCAGATCAAACCATTGATTTTTCAATTGATTTATCAGAGTTTAGGAATGCAAAATTGGTGGAGCATACCGAGATGATCCATTCAGACTTAAAGGCTACAAATACTTCTAGTAATCCTAAGAATGTAGTTCCTAGTACAACTGGAACTACAAACATCGATGGAATTACTGCAATAGCGACATTAAAGCCATATTCCTGGAATGTAATTCGTTTTGCATTGTAATTAAATTTAGTAGCATAACATAAGTATTTGTAACCGTTAATAGTAAGCTATCAAAGAAATCTGTGTTTTTCTTTGATAGCTTTGTGTTTTCTTGATAAGGAAAAGTTCGTGAAAGTTGCTCTTTCTAGATAAAGAATAGATCAAGAAGTTTGCTTTTTCTTGTACATGCAAAGTAATGGGTCATCCTTTTTCTGTCCGGTTGTAGTATGATATAAAAGAAGGAATTAGTATTTATCATATGGGCGATGAGATATGGATGCCAGAGTAGTGAATAAGAAAATTTGGAACATATCTAAATTAAACTTGATCATTTTAGTGCATTTTATTTTCCAGCTCAGAAATCTTTATTTGATATCTAAATCTAGTATAAAGAAGGTAACATAAATGAAAATGAAAAAAATAAATTCAATAGGCTATGGTCATAAGATTATTGCAATCTCTGCTGTATTTTTAGTTGCTATACCTGGTATATCTTATTTATTTTCGTATTTATTAAAAGTGGCTGGATTGCTACTCATTTCAAAAGTTTCTATTGCGATTGGTTTACTCATCCTTTTATTTTTATTCCTATTGTTAAAGATTGAGTTTCATCAGGACAAAAA
>DPVV01000600.1:5948-6183 GCA_003526525.1 Lachnoclostridium phytofermentans
GAGTTTCATCAGGACAAAAAATTGGAACGATACTTTGAGAATAATAAAAATACAAGATTATTACTCCATAATGGCTTTTATGAGTGCCAAGCTTGTGGAAATCGAAATGTTAAACAAGAGCAGAAAAGATGTGATGTATGTGGGTCACTTTTTAAATGAGAAGATGAAGTATGAAAATTTAGAAAGCGATAAAGAGGACATTATATTTACAAATTCTTAATTATAATAAGAAATC
>DPVV01000611.1 GCA_003526525.1 Lachnoclostridium phytofermentans
GATTTATGAATCTATCAACATGTGCTGCAATATATTTTGGTTCTCCATGAAAACAAAATATCTTATAATCTTTAGGCACTTTACCTGTTCCGTCATCAAGATATTCTTCTATAATTATTCTTGGTTTAATAACTCCATAAAACCATTCACCATAGCATGGAAGATACTTTTGTTTTAACCACCGTTTCAATTTTTTTATTGTTTTTGGAATACTTAAAAGATTTTTATTTTTACATATAATATTCCATCCACATCCATGTGTTACTTTTATTACAAATTTCTGTGGTAGGTTATCAAATGGTATATCATTAGGGTCATACCCTTCCCATAATAATTTTTTAAGTGTACTTTCGAGGCCACATTTTTTTACATATTGTCTTACTCTATATTTATCTGCACAAATTGGTAAAAGTTTATTTTTATAATTGAGTTTAAGCCACTGTAGTTTTTCGGAATATGTCTTTGGGTTATTTAAATTTAACTTTCTACCAGTCTTCAAGCGATATATAATCTTTAAACATAATTCAGGTTTAATTCTATATAATAAGTTCATAGGTGCTAAAATAACTTCCTTAAACCTCATATTCATTTTACATATCTCCTTTAGATGATTAAAATAAAAAGTAACTATTGTGTTACTTATTCTTTACTCAATATATGTTAGGATTATATATAATAGTATTTGTACTTTTAATATTGTTTCATAGGCAGCTTCCATTTGTCCGCCAGACCAGAAGTTCGATTGCGCCATGCTGAGCGCACATAAAAAAGCCAGGCATGACTAATAGCTATGCCTGGCATGAAACACATTAAACCCTGATGAGGTTAAAATACATATCCCATATAATGTGTTGAATTGATCAATTTTTCCCAAGTAGAATAATTTACTACTCCTGTTTCTTTTAGTTTATTATCTTTTTGAAACTTCTTTATGACTGTTTCGGTGCTCTTTCCATAAGTGCCATCGACAGTCACCTTATATCCGAGGCGATTTAATCGTTGTTGAAGATTCTTAACATCAATTCCACTCATAACAGAACCATTTTTATATTTTAATTCTCGAAATGGGCTCTTCCCTTGATACGATAAGAATTCTAGTCCAAGATATTGAAAATGCATGGTATCTGCAGAAATTTCAAAGTCACCTCCCCAGAACCAACCGTAGCTTGCAAATATCTCAATCACTTCATCTGGAATGCAATATGGATTCGATTTATTTCTTAAATCATTTCCTTTTCCTAGGTAATAGTCATTGTCATAATCTCCTGGATTTATATCAATTGCAGCACCAAACGAATGAATGGATAGCAAAGTGGATTTATTAAGTCCTACCCCTCCTATCTTTCGATAACTATATCCTATCATTGTCTTTATTGGAAACTTCATTGGTAAATCATAAATTTCTTTATAGATGCTAGAAACTCCATTTGCAAGCTTCTTATGGATTGTTAGCTTCATTGTTGAGGAATACTTTTTCCCTGCTGAATCCATCTTCCATACCGGAACGGTTATTACCGTCATATTCTTAGCTGCTTCCGCTGCAGATCGGAATCCAACAGGCGCATCATATATAGTATATGCTTTATAATTTGTATTCATAAGGAACTGATAACGTGCGTTGTTGCTTTCGGTTGGAATTTTAGCTTTGTAAGCAATTGGAGTAGGAGTCGGAATTGCCGTTGGTTTTGGTGTTGGCATAGGGATAACTGTTGGTTTAGGTGTTGGTTCTGGCTTCTTCGTTGGTGTCGGTGTAGCAGTTGGAATCGGTGTTGGTATTTCTTCATCAAAATACTCTTTCCCATTCACTATCTCAAGGATTCTACCTGATTCCTTTCCAATATCCCTTCTCTCATCTACCTCCATTAAGATAGAAAGATAATAATGGCCATTTTCTCCTTTCGCTAAAACGATTTGTCCATTTCCAAGCATTTTGCAATTTCCTGAAAATACTGAAACAATGTTCATGTTCTCAGGTACTGTCACACTTTTAGCATCTATCAAACTCTGATTAACACAAGCTTTTCTTACAGTCATACCATTGCTATTTTCATATGTGATAAAATTATTATTTTCTGATAAAACCTCATTCATAAAATCTTCATTCAATAATTCGTAAACAATGGAATAGATATCATATAGCATTGTCTTCTGACTTTTATTGTAATCTCCATTTACGTTAGAGTAATTCGTATTTATTAATCCAATATTTCGTGCAACAGAATTCATCATAGCAATAAATGTGGTGTCATTACCAGCAATATGATCAACGATAGCTAATCTAGCATCTTCACTTCCTGTGAAATAAAAACATAGAAGTAAATCATAGAGAGAAATCTTATCTCCTTCTTTGAATCCGAAGATATTTTCTCCCTTGAGTGAAGCAGCACGCTTACTTACTGTTACAATCTCTGTAAGTGGAGCCTCCCTTAATGTAGTTAAGATAAACATCAAGTCATTAAACTTACCAAAATAGGAGCGGCTGGATAAAAAGGAACCACCTAATAATTCACTCGCTGTCATATCTACTAACATCGCCTTATTCTCTGTTGAGATTGTTGCTTTCTTTGACATATTTAAATAGTCTATCTTCTCACCGAACTGATTTAATGTCTCTGCATCTATATTAAGCTCGTCTTGATTTATATCGTCTTGTGCGCTCTCCTCTTGTAGTTCGTTTGTGGCGCCTTCCGTAGTCTTAGCTATTACTATCCCTGGAGCTATATTACTCCCAAGAAGTGCTACAATTAATAAGAGACTTAGCCATTTGATACATTTTGTACTTGTGTTTTGCATATCTTCTCTCTTAGTAATAACCTCTCTTGTACTTTTTTTGTTCATTGAATACTTACTTCCTTCCTACTTGCGAGCAAACAGCATATTGCTCATCTTATCTTATTAAGTCTAGGTTCAATCTTTGTTAAAAATATGGCAGCTTCATAACGATTCTGTAACATAAAAAATTTAAATCGACATAGTTTCATAATAAATGCTTGTTTCAGCTTTGGTAGGATTTATATCTTGCAAACAAGTAAGGCATGACCATTAGTCATACAAATACTTGTACCAAAATATACTATACAAGGAATTATAGTAACAGAAATTTTCCTATCGTGGGAGGTAATGTCATGGGATTATTTAAAAAATCAAAAAAGGTGAATGCCCTTAATACAGAAAATGAGATAAAAAAACTAGAAACTGATGTAAAAAAAATAGATTTCTGGATTTGTCCTAAATGTGCGACTCGAAATTTAAACTCAAGTCGAAGTTGTAAAGATTGTGGTTATTATCGATAAGGAACCCCAAAATACGATTCATAAATTCTCCTTGTCATTTATTACAGAAAAGTCGGGATATAGATTGATATGCTCCCTTGTTTAGACAGTTTAAATAATAAAAACTGTTTATTACAAGGAGAATATCATATTCTTTTGTCCCGACTTTTTGTGATATTAAAATTTTGAATTATATTGTGCTACTATCTTCTGCTCTAGTATACCAATTAATGCGTTGCCACTGCTGGTATGTGAACATATCACGTCAACTTAATTCTTTTCATACATTGCCTCCTTTTCTCATTATTACAGTAGCTATATTCTTATGCATTGAGAATCCACAGGCACTAAGTCCGGTTTCTAATACCTTCTTCCATTCAGATTCAGAAAGACGGTAGGTAGTATGGTCCTCTAATACAATTGACAATTCGCTGCTTGCTGCTATTAATGAAACCTGATAATTTTCTTTTTTTGATTGATTTAATTCTTTTTGAACCTCATAGAAAGGTGCATTTGTGCTATCAGGAAGCATAGTTTGAATATTCTTGCGTCTAAGGATCCCTATTTCTTCTAATGTATTGACAAATCGATAAATTGTTGCTAAACCAATCTCAAGATTACATTGCCTTGCTTTAAAAAATAGCTCTTTACAACTCGTACACTCTTCGTTAAGAACAATATGAAGCAGCATAATTCTTGTTTTAGTAATCCTGTATCCGCTATCCTTAAGTTTTTTAAGTATATGATCTTCTAAGCTCTCAGTCACAATAAACTCCTATCACTTACCTGTATCTCTTTTAAGTTTCTATTCCTCTTAATGGCAACTACCACCACACTTGGAGCAATCACATCCAC
>DPVV01000601.1 GCA_003526525.1 Lachnoclostridium phytofermentans
AAATATATTGAGAAGAAATTTTGGTATCGATGGGTAGTGGGTTAGGATGATATCCCTTGCCATAGCCTTAGTTTGAATGGCATCGATAGAATAGCAATAGGTTCCATTGGATTCGTCACCTATGGCTAAATTACCGGAAGCCAAAGCACCGACTGCAATTTCCTTAGCAATAGCAAGAGAGCCAAGGGAATAAACTCCAATGGAAAGGGCACCAATGGCAAGGTAACCAATAGCAATAGAACCAACCGCAATTGCACCAAGGGAAATCGCACCGAAGGAAAGCAAGCCTAATGCCAAAGCTCCCAAAGCAAATAGACCTAAGGAGAGGACACCAATACTAAAAAATCCAACCGAAATAGCTCCAATTGCAATAATTCCTCTCGCCACTTTGATTCGATGTCTGGAGTATAAAAAACAGATATGAATTAACGGCAAACCAAACAGTGTTTTTTTACTTTTATACTCAAAGCCACGTGGTTTCTTAATGTAGTCATTAATCTCATTAATTTGGGATTCCAGTGATGAATAATGATTTTCTCTATTTGGTATATCTTGATAAATACCTATTGTATTATCTTTCTTCTCTCTAGTACCAGAACGATCCATAATGTAATCTCTCATTAAATAATCTAGGGAAACCTCAAAGATTTCGGATAGTGTTATTAATTTCGAAAGTTCTGGCATCGTTTGATCAGACTCCCATTTACTTACGGATTGTCTGGATACATCTAGTTGATCTGCTAACTGTTCTTGGGAGAGCCCACGCTCTCGCCTTAGTTCTATTAATTTATCACAAAATTTCATAAAACCTCTATTCTGGCACTTTTTGCCCTTTTATTTGGGTTAAAAATATACTTTTAACCGTGCACTCACTTCATACCAAATCTGAAAGAAAATATGTTATTTTTCATAAATAGGAATACGCTCGCACGTGAATTTTCCTTGTCTAGAATAATGAATACAACATATCCTAAGAAATACGTTTACTCTACTCAACTCACTCTAATATTAATTTAAGTAGTTACGACATATTTATGAAAGAGATTGTTCCGCGGTTTTTGAGTTGAGTAAGTTTCTCTTAACTCCCCTTTCAAGTATTAATATATAGGAATGGAAGAAATATGGCAAGAAAATATGGGTTTGCAAATTGTCAACCGTAGGTTGCATTTGCTTTTTGGGTTGAAAAACCGCGGATTTATATTACAAATTATATACACTACTTCTTACTATACTACTTTTTAATATACTACAAATTACATATACTACTTATTATAAAAAAGGGACAAACGATATTTTCGTAAGCTATAAAACTTATCGAAGAATATCGTTTGTCCCTAAATTATAAAGTTATTAAATTACAATCACTAATCTTATTCCTAAGAGAAGTAGTTACTGCTTAGGATAGGTAACTTTAAAACTACTAACTTCAGATGCTAATTGTAGTTCGATACCTTTTGTAGCATTTTCATTTATACCCTGCTTACGGATATAAATAACGGAACCTTCTGGAGCAGTTGTAGATGTTATAGTTTTAGCTTTGTTAGTATTCATCATAGTAAACGCGGTAGTTGTCTCATTAAAGGTGGAACCTGGTTTTACGATTGCATAGCTATACACATCTGTTTTTGATGCATTGTTAAATTGAAGCATTAATTTTCCGTTCTGATAATAGTAGGAAACATCTTTGCTATTATCTCCAATTGTAGGAGCACCAGCTTGACCATTGATCTTTAAGAAAGCGGTTTTGCTATATGCTTTATTTGCTGTAGCTGCGGTACGAATTTTTAAGGTAACTGATTTGGAACCATTTCTAAAAAGAGTAGTAGGAGCAATATCTTCGACTGTCATATTCTTATCGCATTCTATCCATGCATTCTTTTTATCACTAAAATACTCCATAGAAAGGGTAGTGTTTAACATTAATTTATTTGCATTTACTTTAACAGCAGGTGCATTCGCTCTTTTTGCAAGAGTGATGTTTACTTCCTTTGAAGGACGAGCACCAACATTGCTTGCATTCGTTCCAACCGTTTGTGGAATACGGAAGGATACTTTAGCACCTTTTACTAGTAACCCTTCTATTGTCTTTAAGAAAGACTGATAGGAGGCAGATTTCATATCTAACGGTACTTTGTTCCATACATAATCATTCGCTTTTTTCCACTCAAAATGAGTAGCAGCATCACAATTTTCAAAATCAAAAGTATTATCGGATTTATCATATCTTACTTTTAATGAAGTATCCTTTGATGGAAGTGTTACGTTTTGGATGGTTTTATCGTTTTCTCCTTTAAAGTAAAGGGTGATATCCTCGGAAGAACTTACCCATGAGATATCCATAAGGAATGCATCATTTTCGGTAGCTTTATTTCCCTCTACCTCATACCAAGTTGTTTTATCAGTAGAATAATAGACTATAGTATTATTATTGGTATAAACATACATAGTTAAAGTATCATAGTCAATCTTACCAACTGAAACAGGTTTTGCTTCAGCAGCACTAATTTTTGCTATAGGTATGAGTAAGAGGAGACCAAACGCTATAAGGATAGGTGCAAGAAACAGTTTTTTGTTTTTTGAATTCATCTATTTTAGTCTCCTTTCTCTACTTTCCAGCATTAATAATCGTTAACTTGCAACCTGATTTAATCACGAATCCGTTACTTAAGGTAATAACAAGATTATTGGTTGTTGATGAGGAAGAAGTTAATTTATTAATCTTAGCATTGGATAGGTAAATCGTTGCGGTTCCACCAGATACTGATGCGGAACGTAATATGGAAGTACCACCCCAAGTTACATCAGATATACCAACTGCATAAGAGCTGTCATGTAGCTTTAACTTTAGTTCATAGGTAATCGTTTCAACGGTTTCAGTAGTTTTACTTCCGTCATCATTTATCGTAGTTTTAGTCTCAGTTTCTTTTAAGCTACCTTCCATAATGGACCAAGCGATTGGAGTATCTAATAAAGTCGCGGTATCTACTAGTTTAATTGTAACTATATTATCCATTTCTTCTCCATTATTTAAGGCAATTAGTAATGGAGTGGCTTTTCCCTTGGTTGTTATAGTTGAGTTAGTTTCGAACTTATTTACGTTTACAGTAACGGTAGCAGTACGAATCTTCTTACCATTATCATTCGTATAGGAACCATATACAACTTGATAATCTGTATTTGGAGCTAAAGTATATCCATCATACTTTATTGATTTAACTTCAGTATCCTGAGCAGTAAAGTTTCCAATTGCAGAGGTATCTGGCACTTTTTCCGTACCTAAGTCAATTTTGAAAGTAAAGGAGGATTTATCGCTTTCTTCTGTCGAACTATATAAACGATCGAAGGCAGAGGTATATTCTTTGTTATCCTTGTTATTAACTTTACTTGATGGATAGATGTATAGAAGTACTCCGGAATCAATGGTACTTTCAATAACATCATTGTTTGACAATGTAATATAGGCATATAACTTTGTCTCAGTAAGAGTATCTAAGTTTTCTGTACTTGTTATCTTTGTTGTTATAATATATTGATCTGTAATAAATCTTGAAGCTGTATTTGTGCTTACCGAACTCTTTAAACTTACGGTACCCTTTGTATTGCCGTACTGATCACGGAAACTAATGGAGGATACGGTAGCTTTTGTTGGACTATATAGAGTAAAAGTTAGGTTACCAGCAGAATTTTCACTGTTACATACACCAGCAGTAGTAATTAATGTTTCTAATGTGGTAGCTTGTGCTGGGCTTGGGTACTGAACACCTTTGCTTCCTGTGATATCGATTTCTTTGGACGCAAGAGAGAACTTAACATCACCAGATGCTGGTACACTCTTCTTTCTCACATAAACATGGCTCCCAACTGGTGCCTTATCTGATTTTATAGTTATTTCTTCATTTGAAGTAATAGAAGTCCAAGATGCAGTTACATAGTCTAATGTATTATCAGGTTTTACGATGGTATATTCAAATGGCTTTGTTTCACTAGCAGCCTTAACCTCTAAAGTGAAGGTAGTTGAACTAGTGTAATTGATCTCAATACCATGATCGGATTCAGAAGGAGGAGCCTCTTGAACCGGTACAGTAACCGTTGAGATATGAGAAACCTGACTGGTACTAGTTGGGTTCTTTCTAAATTGAAGAGTAACTTCACTTTGTGGTGTACTTGCATTGGTATATAGTGCACTACCAGCGATATCTTTTAACCAAAGACTTGTTGTCGTCGTTATATTTTTCCATTCTGAAGTGGTTCCATCACTTTCAACAGTACGATAAGCTAAATTTTTATCTGCCTGGATAGAGAACTTAGAACCGTTAATTACGATGTTTGGAGCAGCTGTCTTTTTCGGTATAACAATTGAGATTTCTTTACTTGGACGAGCTCCCTCAGTGAGTGCTCCATTTACCAAATAACTATTGGTTGGTGCAAGTCTAAGATAAACGGTTGCACCTTGGGTACAAAGCATCTCAAGCTGTGAAGCGAACGTATCCGTATTCACAGTATTCCATATGTAGCTATCCTTTTTTCTCCACTGGATAGTACGATCATAATCATTAGTAAAAGTAACGATACCTCTAACTTTATTATAGCTTGCCTTAAAGTTAGTCACCTGCTTTGGTATCGTAACCTTAACAACTTCGGTTGAGGCATCACCTTTCAATGTTACTACATACTTATTTGTCGGTGAAATCCAAGAGATATCAAGTGTTACCAAACGATCGCTACCAATTTCTGTTGGAATCGCTTCCCAAGTTCTCATGTTTTCATCAGAAAAGTAAACGACAGTATCACCTGAATTTACTTTTACTGTTATCGTGCTGTTGTCATAATTAATTTCTTGTATATTGATGCTTGCTCCAGCAGCATATGCTGTTTTCGGAGAAAAGACACCAAAAGCCAATGTCAGTATAAAAAAGACGCTGGCAATGGTGCAAAGATAAGTGTTACGACTGCACTTTGCTGTAGTTTTTACAGCAATAGTTCCTGTTTGCATTGTTTGCATACCTCCTTTGGTCATGTAGGTGGTTTCTCTATCGTTCAAAACCACACCGCTTTCTCTTCCTGAGGCCAAACGGCTTTACATGTCATAGTGTTTTCATAAACCTAAATCTTATGTTCTGTTACTATTATCGGTTAAGAGAAGAGGATTCTTTAGCAAAAAAGCTCTATTGGAGGGTATAATCATACCAAATAGGACAAAATAACTGCATAATTTTCCATTCTCAACCAAAACAGTATAATAAAGGTGTGTCAAAAATAATGCAAAGCGCGAAAATGCACGAAAATAGGAAGAAAGAACTGTTTTTAATTATCAAAAAAGCAATAAATTATGCTAAGTTTATCTAATACTTACAAGAATACTCCCATCCTCTTAGGTGGGAGATAAATTGTGCGAAGACCTGCCCTTATTCTCACGTTAAAAGCGTAAAAGTCTTAACAAATTTACCGTTCTATGGTATAATTAGAACATACATTCGGAAGGAGGTGTACTAGATGGAACTAACATTTAAATTTAAGCCAAAACTAAGCTTAATACAGACTGCTATTATTGAAGAATTAAGTTTTCATACGACAAAACTCTATAATACAGCGAACTATGATTGTATTACGAATAGGTTTAAAACATATGTTGACATGGAAAAACTTCATAAGTCTAATTGGCATCGAGAGTTTTTACATAGCCATAATTACCAACATTGCCTAAAACTTCTAGATCAGAACTGGAAAAGCTATTTTAAGTCTATCGCTGATTTTAAGAAAAATCCATCTAAATATAACGGTATGCCTATGCCTCCTAAATACAAAAATATCAACAACAAAAAGAATGAGGTTATTTTTACTGCTGTCGGGATACGGTTTAACTTTACGAAAGATTATTTACATAAAGCTAGTAAACAGCTGGTGGATTATGCAGTCAAACATCATTGCAAGACCATTGTGATTGGAGATATCTCCAATATTAAGCAAGGTAATTAATAATATCAAAAACTTCGTACAGTCACCGGTACAAAAATTCAGTACCATGGTGGCTTATAAAGCTGCGCTTAAAGGTATTGAAGTGGTTTTTCAAAAGGAAGCATATACCTCTGGTTGTAGTGCTCTGGATTTAGAACCAATAACCCTCGCTTCCTACAATAAAAAAAGACGAATCCATAGAGGCTTATTCCAAAGCTCCTATGGATTCATCAACGCCGATGTGAATGGGAGTCTAAATATTTTAAGACTCTACACAAAGGATACATGTATCCCTAAGCTGATCGTATCAGTGAGGGGTAAGGGCTATGTGAATAACCCAGTAAAGCAAAGAGTGGCTTAGGATACAACCCTAAGTGGAAACTTAAATACAACTGCTTTATAGAAGCCCCCTCTTCAAAATCAGCTTGCTGATTTAAGTGGTGGGAGCATTCACGACATAAAAGTAACACAAAGATAGAATAAAATGGGAACAACAAATAGATATTATAGGTAGGGAAGGTGGAGTTTATGTTATTATTTCAAAAGAAGGTAAAATCGATCGTTTCTTTTAGCATTGTGCTTTTGCTAAGTATTGTTTTTTTAAGTCAGCCTCATTTGACAGCGTATGCAAGTAATGAGATGCCTGGATATGAAAATCCACAGGACATCATTATCGCTTCTCCAAAAAATAATTATACAACCACTGGTAGTAAGGTAAGTATTCTTGGTGCCTGTGATTATGAATACCCATTGTATATGAATGGGGAAGAGATAGAGACAAGCGGCTATGGATTTTTTACGGTTTATGTTGAATTAGAAGTTGGAAAGAACGAGTTTGTATTTGAGAATAATGAAGTTATAAATACATTAACAATCATTCGAAATAAAGTATCAACGTCTTCTGGTAATAATTCCACAAGTGGAGGAAATACCACTCCAAAGGTGACCTACAAAGAGTATCAGAATGATGTTTATGGGGTTATAACAAGTGATTATGCAATGCCAAGAAGCAAGGTTAGTGAATCAAATGTAAACTTAATGCCGTTAACACTTGGGACTACCTCACGTATTTTAGGGGAAAACGGCAGCTACTATAAACTAGCAGATGGTACGTATGTTTCAAAATCCAGTATCAAGCGATATGATAAGACACTAGAGCCTAACAAGGTAACCAAGGCAAGTATGAGTAAAGATACTGCTGCGAATCAATTGGTAATCGAATTAACAATGAATGTGAATTCTTTGTATTCTGTATCCTTTGAAGGTCAAAATATTTATCTAAAGTTATACGATACAATTGCAGCAGCAAAACCGATAACAAAAGGAAATGGAATTATAGAGAAAGTAACAGTAAATACAGATAGTAAAAACAAAACCAAGACCTACTGCTTTACCATGTTTGACAGTGCATCCATCTATGGATATGATGTAAACTTTAAAAACGGTGTAATGCGTTTTGAGTTAAAGTTACCAGTAATATTAAAGGATACAAAATCACTTGTTGGAGCTACCATATTATTAGATGCAGGCCATGGAGATTATGATAATGGAACGGTTGGGGCGATGGGAGTCTATGGACCAGTAGAGAAAGATATTAATTTAAATATTACATTGTATACAAAACAATACCTTGAAGCACTCGGTGCAAAGGTAGTCTTAATCCGTGAGGATGATACATTTTATAGTTTATCAAATCGAGTGGAAACCATAAGAAAGGTAAAGCCAGATATTTCAGTCTCTATTCATGGAAATTCCCTAGATTACGCAAGCGATTATAGTAAAGCAAGTGGATTTTTAACCTATTATAGCTATAATCTATTCGGAAATTTACCAAATGTAATGAATAATAGTATTACAAGTGAATTAGAATTAAAAAAACGTGATCCAAGGCAAAGTAGTTTATCACTAACACGTCTTACTACATGTCCTTCTGTATTGTTAGAAACTAGCTTTTTATCTAATCCATATGACTATGAATATTTAATACAATCGGAAAATCAAAAAGAGTTTGGTATAGCAATTGGGAAGGCAATACAAGGCTATCTGCAAGGGATAGCAAAGCAAAATGACCAAGTATACGTGGTAAAGAAAGGAGATACTTTGGCTTCTATCGCATCAAAGCATGGTATTACAATAAAGCGATTAGCAGAGTATAACAGGATCGAAGACATTAATTATATAATTGTGGGACAAAAAATTCTTATTCCGTAGGCACATTAGATGAAATGTTTGAATAAAATAGGATAAAAGCAGACACATTGCAAGGCAATGGGGGAGATATGTAGTTTGTCTCCTAGTTAGGAGTAGGATGGTTGTTCCTTATAATCCAGCATTGGCAGTTGAATACGCTATACAATTTGGATATCAAGCACAAAATGGAATATTTAAACGGATGTCAGAAGACTGTACGAATTTTATTTCGCAGTGCATTTGGGCCGGATATGGAGGTACAGAAGGGTATTCTTTAACAAATGAGGCAGATATTCTGGCACTTAGAGAAAGAGTAGCTAAGAATTATCGTCAAACAAGTATCTGGTATGGGAGAAACTATGCCTCTTCTGCCCCGCTTGCATCTATGGCATTTATTAGAGTAGAGGAACTGTGGAATTACGTGACAACAAATCAGGGAAATGGACCTAGAGCAATTGGCTACAACAATCGGCAATACTGGGGTTACGCTCCGGTTGATTTAGCACTTGGAGATGTCTTACAGTTTTATCATAGTAATCTTGGACGCTATGGTCATACCGTAATGGTGACGTCTACGTCTGAGAATCCGCAGCCAATTGAAAGTGCCTTGGGAAATGTCTATGTAGCACAACACACTGCAGATTATAGTTTCCGTCCATTTGGCGATGTACTTGAAACCAATGGTGGCATCGAAGGAGCATGGATGCGGGTACTTAAGTTTACCGATGCTAATTTTTAAAAAGTAGATCGTAATGTAATATAACCTTACCGAAGCAAGCAGCTGAGCTGCTGTAAGGTTACAAGGAAGTAACAAAGCGGATTCCGAGTTCCGCTTTGATAAAGTTATGATAAAATGCAGATGCAAAAAGAATTCTTTATGAAAACATGTTAGTTTTATAAAGAATTCTTTTTGTATCTGTTTTTTCGGTATGATTCGTTGTGCTAAAAAATAAATTATGATAAGATAATAATTAAAGATGGAAAAACCTGTGTTACGCAGATATCCATTTGATAATATGTGAAAGGTTTCGGTCTGTTACCTTTCATAAGGAAAGGCGGGAGAATCACGAAATGATATCAAAAAGTATTTTAAATGCAGTACTCGCAAAAGCGTTATCAACAGGGGCGGATTTTGCTGAAGTATTTGCGGAAAGAACATTAAGTAAAAATATCAGCATGATAGACAGTAAGGTAAGTGAAATTACGGATTCCTTATTGTCCGGTGTAGGAATTCGTATACTTAAGGGAACAAGAAGTGTTTATGCCTCAACTACCGATATGAGCTATAGCGGTTTAATTAACTGCGCAGCGCAGGTATCTTCTGCATTATCTGGTGTACCAAATGGAAAAAGTATTCATTTAACGGAAAGGATTTTTGGTGACATCCATCCAATTCGTATTGTACCTTCCAGTGTATCAAATGCACAGAAAATTGACCTTTTAAAAGAAGGCTACTTTAGCGCGAAAAATTACCATGAAGAAATAGCCCAGGTTATGGGGAATATTCTTGATGTAGACCATAATATTATGATAGCAAACAGTGATGGGCTTTATACAGAAGACCGTCAAGTAAGAACAAGAATGGCAATTTCAGCAATTGCAAGTAAAGCTGGGGAAAATCAGACAGGATCTTGCTCTCCAGGCAGACGCATGGGGCTTGAGATGTTTGAGATGATCTCCCCAAAGAGTGTTGGTGAACAGGCAGCGAAGCAAGCAGTAACCATGCTTCATGCGGACTATTGCCCAGCAGGAAATTATCCGGTGGCAATTGAGAACGGATTTGGAGGAGTTATCTTCCATGAAGCATGCGGTCATTCCTTAGAATCGTCTTCCGTTGCTCTTGGGCAGTCTGTGTTTTGTAATAAATTAGGGAAGCAGATTGCGAATCCAAAAGTAACTGCGATAGACGACGGAACAATAAAAAATGCTTGGGGATCAATTAATGTTGATGATGAAGGAAATCCATCCAGAAGAAATGTTTTGATTGAAAATGGTATCTTAAAATCCTACATGATAGATAAACTTGGCGGACGCCGTATGGGTATGGAGGCAACGGGTAACTGTAGACGTCAAAGCTATGCTTGGGAGCCAACCTCACGTATGACCAATACAATGATTCTGGCTGGTCAGGATAAAAACGAAGATATTATAGCCTCTATGGAGTATGGATTATATGCAGCAGACATGGGTGGTGGATCAGTAAATCCGATTACTGGAGAATTCAACTTTTCTGTAAAAGAAGGTTACATGGTACGAGACGGTAAGATTTGTGAGCCAGTACGCGGTGCTAGTTTAATTGGTAAAGGATCAGAGATATTAATGAATATTGATATGGTTGGTACAAATCTTGCAACAGGACAGGGAATGTGCGGATCCTCCAGTGGTAGTATACCAACGGATGTTGGACAACCATTACTACGAGTATCATCAATTACGGTTGGTGGAAGATAGTATTATATAAAGCAATTTAGGATTTCAGGATGGTTTTTAGTGTAATCTAGATCGAAAATAGAGGTTAGGAGGAAAGCTATGGATTATAAAGAATTTAAACAAGCAGTGATTGAAGCAGCAAAAGAGGCTGGTTTAACGGAATATGAGCTTTATTATAAAGTGACATCCGAGATAAGTACCGAGATTCATAAGGAAGATGTTAAGAGCTTTAGTAGTAGTAGGAATGGTGGTGCATGTTTTCGTTGTATCGAAAATGGGAAAATGGGGTATGCAGCAACTGAAAAATACGATGAAGAAGAAGCGAAAAATATTATTATAAGAGCAATGGATAATGCTTTATCGATAGAAAGTGATGATGAAGTGGTTCTTTATGGTGAAGGAGATACTTATAAGCAGGTTACAAAAAAAGCAGAGACTCTTCCGAGCGCAGATTTATTAATAGAGAAAGCGATTGCTTGTAATAAATCAACTTACGAGCAGGATTCTCGTGTCATTGATGCAACAGAAAGTGGTGCATTTGCATCTACTGTAAGTGTTAGCATCTATAATTCCAAGGGTCTTGACTTAAATCATGAAGTATCATTATCTGCTGTTTATACAGAGGCTGTTATAGAAGAAAACGAAGATATGTTAGATGCCTTTGATTTTCAATTAGGAACTATGGAAGAAGTCGATGTAAATAAAGTAGCAAAGAAAGCGGTAGAAGGTGCAGTAGAACAAATTGGCGCTATTAAAGCAGCTTCTGGTAAAACTCGGGTTGTATTTTCAGAGGAGATGATGGCAACTATGCTTTCTACTTTTGCAGAAATTTTTTCCGCAGAGAATGCTCAAAAGGGATTGTCTTTATTACAGGGCAAGGAGAATACCGCAGTTGCTTCGGAAATTGTAACGATTGTGGATGATCCTTTTTATTCAGATTCCACACTCCAGATGCCTTTTGATGCAGAAGGGGTTGCTACCTATACGAAAGAAATAGTTAAGGATGGAAAGCTTGACACACTTCTTTATAATTTAAAAACTGCGAAAAAGGCAGGAATTAAGAGTACAGGAAATGCTTCTAAATTGACATATTCCTCAAGTGTATCTATACGCCCATATTATTTTTATATAAAGCCAAGCAGTAAAACGAAAGAAGAATTATTTACTATAGCAGGAGATGGGTTATATATTACAGATCTTCAGGGTATGCACGCAGGAGCAAATCCAACGACTGGTGATTTTTCATTAGGAGCTTCTGGCTTCCTAATTAAGGACGGAAAAAAGGAAAGTTGCGTAAAAGGATTTACAGTAGCGGGTAATTTTTATAAGCTGCTTCATAGTATTGAAGCTATTTCTAATGAGCTTGAGTTTATCCTTCCAAGGGGACTTAGCAGTTTTGGAGCACCGTGTGTTCTAGTATCAGAACTATCAATTGCAGGATAATTAAAAAACAACCGTAATTTGTTGCTGTAATGCGTTTATTCCGTTGACTAAATCAACCTAAATGCTATACTAATCTTCAGTACACTACATCAGTAATATAGAGTAGGATGATGTAGGAAGGGCATGAGGTTACAGCGATGAGGATAACAAGGAGGAAAAAAGAAAAGAGTATGGAGAACATCGGATGGAGGAAGAAGCTTCTATTCGGTAGTGTTTTCTTGCTTGCTACCCTTGTATTGGCAGTCGTATTTGCACCCTTTATATTGGTATATTACATTACAAGAGGACCGGTTCTTTACCAAGAGAAACCTACCTTAGATAATCCATTACAAGAGATATATAAAGCTTCGGATTTTTTATTGGAGGATAAGATGATTCCGATTAGAACCCAAGATGGCTTCTCCTTATGGGCATCTGAGATAGAGGTTGAAAATCCAAAAGCTGTTGTTATCTATCTGACGGATAATAAGCAACCTTCCATCACTTATTTTTATGGTCATGCAAAATGGATGAAGGATAATGGGTATGCCTCGATACTATTAGAAACCAGAGGTCACGGAGAAAGTGAAGGCAACGTAATAGGCCTTGGTTATACTGAAGTAAATGACGTAAGGGCTGTTGTTGAATATATAATGAAACAGGAACGCTACCTTGATGTTCCAATTGTTCTTCAAGGTGTTTCTATGGGTGGAGCAGTTGCAATTAATGCTTTTGGCCAAATACCTGAAGTTGATGCACTGATTGCGATGTCTGCTTATACGAGCGTTGAAGATGCTATAATTGAATCGATGCGGAATCATGGAGTACCAGAGTTCCTTTGTAAAATAGAGCGGCCATTAGTTAAGTTTGCTTTGTCCATAGTGTATGGAAGAGACGCTGTAGAGACATTAAAGCCAATTGATCAGATTAAGAATGCGAATGATCGCCCCGTCTTTTTTATTTCCAGCAAAGAGGACATGAAAGTTTCAATAGAGAATATCAATCGATTTCGAGAAGCCAATCCAGAGGCAGAATACTGGGTAAGAGATTCTTCGGAACATTTAATTAACGATGATAGCGATTTTACTAATGTAGAAAAAGATACGGAATATTGTAATCGAATCTTAGATTTTTTAGATAAAGTTAGAAAAGCTAAGAAAAACGTCCTGAGCATGACGAAAAATGGCTCATTTTTTCTTGCTTCAAAATATAAGAAATACCTTATTTTATAGGAAATGCCTTGTAGATTTTATAAAGAAATAAAGTACATAAAT
>DPVV01000016.1 GCA_003526525.1 Lachnoclostridium phytofermentans
AAAGCCGCTACACAACCTAAGGTCTCACTTAAGTTATGTAACGGCTATTAATTACTAATCTTCAGAATAAAAAACAAAGTATGAATTAGTTCCATCCTTATAATTTGAATCCAATTTGACTTCTAGATAATAATCACCTGCAGGTAGTTCTGTATCGATTATCCACATCGCATACTCATCCATATCTTCATCATCATCTTTATATAAAGTAGATTGATATGCAATTGTACCATCTTTATTTAATAAAGTAAATGAGAGACTCATAATATCACCTTTTAAAAATAATGAGGAGGAGCTAAGTGCTAAGTGTAATATTCCAGGGGTTTCTAATGTAATTTTATAGTAATCTATCAAGTTATCTGGAGTTTCTGTACTACCAATTGCGCAGAAACCAATTGGAATTGTTTGGCATGTTTCCATGCTTGTACTTAATGCATCATCTTCGACAATTATTTGTTCTTCATATAATTCCTCTATCAACTCAGACTTATATTTTTCAGCATATTCTGTCATCGTAAGAGGTTTAGAAGTATCAACTTTATCTAACTGCGCAATATTCAAAGAAAAATTTATATTTTGGCCATCATAGTAAGTTAAAGTATTTATACCAATAACTTCTCCATAAGCATTAATTAAAGGACCTCCGCTATTACCTTGAGATATGGAGGCAGATATTTGCATAAAATTAGCACCGTCTAAAATACGTGAAGCAGATGATACGATACCTTCTGTTAGTGTTCCAGTTAGTCCAAATGGACTTCCCAGTGCATAGATAACTTCGCCTACTTTAGCACCTTTTTTATTGATAACCAAACTTGTGTTATTAGTAGGGATACTTAGTATTGCAATATCGAGCTCTTTATCGTAACCTAAAATCTTATTCACTTTGTATTTTTTATTGTTACTAGTAGTAATTACTATGTTGGTACTACCTTCTATTACATGATAATTTGTTACTACTACACCTTTATCAATGAAAAATCCGGAGCCTTGTGAATTAAGATATTCATTATCATATTTCGCTATGATTTCTACAGTAGAAGGGCTACATTTTTTATATATTCCTTCAGCGGTTAACTTACCTATTGTTAATTTATAAGTCTTTTTATATTTGCCTGCTTTTGCTGTAACAGTAACCTCTCCACCAGCCTTTGCTTTTACCTTACCAGTTGAACTATCAATAGAGGCAATTTTTTCGTCGGATACACTCCAGCTGATTTTATCACTGATACCATATGTATTTGCTTTAAATGTAAAAGTTTCATTCAATTTTAATTCCTTGGTTGTAGCTGTAAATTTAATATAGGGATCTTTAACCGTGATATAAGCCTTAAGTGAATAAGTTTCATTGTTCTGCTTGACAGTAGCTGTTATAGTTGCAGTACCTTTTGCTAATGGTGTTACTTTTCCAGTAGAATCTACTTTTGCAATTTTAGAATTGCTTGACTTATAGGAAACTTTTGCAGCTTTACTAAGATTATTAAAACTTAGGGAATATGATTTATAACCCTTATATAACGTTTTCTTGGTAGAGGTAAGTTTCGGTTTAGATGTTGTAGATGTAGCAGCGAATACCTTAGTAGGGGCTACATAACTAATTGAAGTGATGGAGAACATTAGCGTAACTAGTAATAAGCTGTTTAAAATAATTCGTTTCATTTTTCCCATTCGTATAATCTCCTAATATTTTCCTATGTTTGTAAAAATTGGTATATATTAATACTAATTTAGTATAAATAGGAGGAAATGTCAACCAATAAAGTATAAAATGAGTATAAAATCCTAAGTATTCCATACAAAGAGCACAACTTATAAATGGATTTAGAACCTTTAATAAATAGGAACAGCCACACTAAGTACTTAGTGAGTCTGCTCCTATTTTTGCCTAAATTTGAAAGTATACTGTTTTTTTAACTAAGAAAGATACCATTTCATCTTTAAGAATAATACCGTTTCTTAATTCCTCAAGTATAGTAAGGATTAGTTCTTACCAAATTTACGCTGGAAGAATTTCACCACTTCAACAACTGGAATAATTAAGAATGCAAGTCCTAAAGCTACGAGGTATTCAGGAATTGAAATATGCTCAAAGCCAAAGGCAGTATTAACACCTGGTATATAAATTACTGCAGTAGTAAGAATAAGACTTAATGCCATACCACCAATTAAGAAAATATTGTGGTGTTTCATATGAAGAATACTCTTTCTCTGGCTACGTAGGTTAAAGGAGTGGAAAATCTCAGCCATGGACATCGTTAAGAACGCCATTGTCATACCATCTGCACTGTTTGCAATTTCCCAAACACCAGCTTCCATGTAATGACCGATAAAATAAGCCGCTAATGTGATAACCGTAACCAGAACACCCTGGTATAATACGTCGACGCCGAGACCTCCGGAAAAAATACCATCCTTCGGACTTCTTGGCTTACGTTCCATTATATCCTTTTCAGACTTTTCTAAACCAAGAGCCAACGCTGGGAAACAGTCTGTAATCAAGTTAATCCATAAAAGGTGAACTGGTTTTAGTATTGTAAAACTGAGAATTGTAGCAACAAAAATACTTAACACTTCACTTAAGTTACTGGAAAGTAAGATCGGAAGAGCG
>DPVV01000002.1 GCA_003526525.1 Lachnoclostridium phytofermentans
TTTTTTACTTTTCTATTTTTTCAATATCTTATTTTTGTCTCTAATTTGAAACTATGGCTTTTTAGGATGTTATCAAATCTATTAAACATGTTTCAGTCATTTATGTCCAAATTATTCTGGGTTTTTAAATTTTAATATTAATTATCTTGATAAGTATTAAGCTCCTATGCCTATCTTTTAAATTCTATCCGATTATAACAAACATAACCAAACATGTCTATAAAATACTATTTATTTACTAGCATAATAATTTAACAATAATTTATTCTACCTCAAGTAAAACAATGAAAAAAGGCTTAAGCAAAATACTCTATCCTTAATTTTGCTTAAACCACTTATTTCCCTAATTATTTTTAAGTTGGATTTCCTTAATCATTCTCACATCTTCACCCATCATGTGATTAAATACACAAGATTGAATCGCTGATTTTAACGCCTTTAACTCCTTATATGGATTTTTAGCTAATGCTGGACAGTCAATCTCCATAATAAATTTACGAAATCCTAGATGTTCCTTAACGTGTAGCTCGTAATTTGAATATCCTTTTTGACGCATTATAGTTTCTTCTGAATAGAAATGGTAGGAAACATACTCTCTGAGTTCACATACGATATCTAGTAACTCTTGTTCTTGAACTCCAATGCACTTTCTCACAAGTAATTGCTCAATATCTCTTCCAATACGAAAGAACTCTTTGTGTTGCTGATCTATTAATTCATCTCCTGTTTCTAACTCTTTAATCCAATCAAATGCAAAATCAAACATTTCCCACCTCTTATGTATTTAGTACTTAATTACTAATTATAAAGTACAACGTAACAACTCGTTCGTCAAGTATAAATTTTAGCAATTTTAATATTTATACACAATAGCTTTGCACTGACCTCACCTATAACATAAAAAAACCCAGTCTTAACCGTAGTTGTAATACTCATATCAATTTTATTACTCTGCATTTGAGTTATGGATAATCCCGTACTTCTTTCCCGATTAATTGGTGCAACATCGGTAGATTCACTATATTTATATCCCCATATACAAGTCTTTGTTTATAAACTTAAATTTTTTATTACTAATTTTTATACATTATTTTAGATTAGTCCCAAAAGACACATAGCAAAAAAGGTAAGCATCATGACAACCTCATAATGCCTACCTTCTAACCTGAATTTATTTATAAAATTTCAAACATTGAATTTAGTAACAACCAATTTGAGCGGAATAATCTCATTAATTGCCAGTAGCCAACACCTCGTAAATCATATTCTTTCACGAGATCAAATTTTGCCTTGATACTTCTTACATCTTCAAACCAAACTTCATGATCTACTCCATCACGAGTATATTTAAAAAATGGGGTTTGTGCCACTTCATCAAATTGTATAACCGCATTATTTGCAGCGGCGATTTGAACTGCTTCAATATTGCCAATCGATCTTGCTTTTGTCTCTCCTTTGACATAAGGAAGAGCCCAGTCATAGCCATAGTTTGGAATACCCAAATCAATCCTATCAACTGGTATTTGAGTTATTGCAAAATCAACTACCTGTCTTACCAAATTGATTGGTGCAACAGCCATCGGTTCACTATAGGTATAGCCCCATTCGTACGTCATTAAAAAAACACTATTAGCTGCCTCACCAAGCAAGCGATAATCCATACCCTCATATAATAAACCAGGCTGATTTTCACTTGTCTTAGGTGCCAATGCTACTGAAACAAAGAAGCCCTCTTCATTCATTCTTCTTGTCAATTCTGCAACAAATTCTGCAAAGCCAATACGGTCTTCTCCTTTGACATACTCAAAATCGACATTAACACCAACATACTGTTTTTCTTTTACCACAACTAACAGTTCATCAATTAAATGATCTCGAGCCGCCTTGTTTTGTGCAACAGCACTTACTAACGCATTGTTGAACATTCCATTTTCATCTAAAGGTGTTAGCGTTAATATAGGTCCTACTCCATGTTTTGTTGTTATTTCCAGTACTTCCTCGTCATCTGTAGGTATTAAATCCCCTTCTGTAGTAAATCCATACGAGAAGATACTTAGATTTGTAAGGTACGGAAGTGTTTGCTCTAATACTTGATGATTTACATAAGGATAAACATATCCATTGGTAGAGATAGTCTTATCTCTAACTCCTTCATACGTTATGACTAGAACCTGACCTTCACTTAATTGTTGGTCCTGTATGATATACGGATTGTTGCGAATCAAGCTAATAACACTAACTTGAAAATTCTGAGCTATGGAATAAAGCGTGTCTCCAGGCTTAACCTGATATATCTTGGTTGGATGAAGAATTAGTAGTGCTTGACCGATCACCAAATTCTCGGGTGTATAAATCTCGTTATCAAAAATGAGACGCTGTACGGATACTCCATATTGATTTGCAATTGAAAATACGCTGTCACCTGGTTTTACTACATGAATTTCCATATAAATTTCCGTTTTTTTTAATCATATTACAACACAAAGAAGAATATGAATAAAACCTGTTTCTAAACCTATTATTTTACACAGAAACGTTTAAATTACCTTCTTTTCTGGAAACTCTACACTGTTCGAATTATTTTCCATCGTCCGGAAGCATAACGGGCACAGGCTACAATAAGAGCAACTGCCCAACCAGCTGGAATGGACCACCAAATCGCATGATAGCCAATACCTGATAAAGCAGCAAGACCATACGCAAGTAGAACTCTAAATGTTAGGTTACAAAGTGTTGCAATCATAAAGAATTTCATATCTCCTGCACCTCGTAACACACCGTTAAAGTTGTTCATGGTCCCCATAATAACATAGAAAACGGATACCACTCTTAAGTACTCAATCCCAACCTCTAAAACTGTTTTGCTTGCATCATTTGCCACGAAGAAACCAATAAATTGTTCCCCATAAAGATATAGGATACCTGCAATAAATAATCCAAAAATCCAAACCATCGATAATGCTCCACGTAAGCCTTTTGCGACACGTTCAGGCTTCTTTGCCCCTATATTTTGAGCGGTAAATGTAGACATAGCACTACCGATATTAACCATAGGCATAATTGCTACGGAATCGATTTTTGTGGCTGCTGCATAGCCTGCCATAACGTCAGCACCGTATCGATTTACAAGAGCTTGTACTAAGACGATACCAATTGAAACAATGGATTGCTGTATAATGGATGGAACTGCAATTTTTCCA
>DPVV01000407.1:0-7059 GCA_003526525.1 Lachnoclostridium phytofermentans
GAAAACTCATGTGGATAACGGTCTGCATGGAAACTTTGTAAACCACAAGATGCCATAATTTTATCAACGTATGAGTTTAACTCATCCTTTGGTACAATTTTATGCTGTCTTACCGCCTCACCGATGATTTCACCAACTGGTAATCTCGGAGAGAGAGAAGAATAAGGATCTTGGAAGATAATTTGCATCTTTGGACGAAGTGCACGTAAATCTTTCTTAGAAAGCTTGTGTATATCTTGTCCATTAAAGATAACCTCTCCGCCAGATTTATCTTGAAGTTTTAAGATGGTACGTCCAATTGTTGTCTTACCACAACCAGACTCACCAACAAGTCCCATCGTAGTACCACGCTTAATGTTAAAGCTTACACCATCAACAGCTTTTACATAATTTTTAGCTCCGCCTAATACACCAGACTTAATTGGATAATATTTTTTTAAATCACGTACTTCAAGGATATAATCTTCGTTACCTTTTCCTTGATTTACTGTATTTTTATTAGATTGTTTGTCCATATTATGCCTCCCCTCCTTCATTTTCGGAATAGCGATAACAGGATACAACATGAGTATCTGATAATTTTACTTCCCCTGGATATACACCTTCACATGCTGCAACACAACGATCACAACGATCTTTAAAGTAGCAATAATTTGGCATATTAACTGGATTAGGTACTTTACCAGGTATACTGTATAAACGATCTACTATCTTATTTACTACTGGTTTCGAATTCATTAAACCAATGGTATAAGGATGGCTAGGATTATCGAAAATTTCAGCAACCGTACCTTTTTCAATTACTCTACCGGCGTACATAACAACAACATAGTCTGCCATCTCAGCAATTACTCCTAAATCATGAGTAATAAGCATAATAGAGCTATTAATCTTATTCTTAAGGTTACGTAAGATATCAAGAATCTGTGCTTGTATTGTTACGTCTAAGGCTGTTGTTGGTTCATCCGCAATAATTAATCTAGGATTACAAGCTAGTGCCATTGCTATCATAACTCTCTGTCTCATACCACCAGATAGCTCATGAGGATACATCTTATATACACCCTCAGCATTTGCAATACCAACAAGCTTTAACATATCTACGGAACGAGTTTTTACTTCATTTTTGCTCATACTCTTATTGTGAAGCTCTATTACTTCATCAATTTGAGGTCCGATACGAAATACAGGGTTTAAGCTAGTCATTGGCTCCTGGAAAATCATTGAAATCTGATTTCCTCTTAATTTACGCATCTCTGCAGTAGGAGTTTTTGCAACATCATATACATCTTTTCCTGTATTAAAACGAATTGCACCGTCAACTATCTGTCCCTGTGGTCGTTGTACTAATTGCATTAGAGAAAGACTTGTTACACTTTTTCCACAACCAGATTCTCCAACGACACCTACGGTCTTACCAATTGGAATATCAAAAGATACACCATTTACTGATTTTACCGTTCCAATATCTGTAAAGAAATAAGTATGAAGATTATCAAATTCGACAACATTATTGTTGTCCTTCATCTGAGTCATATACTCTTCCTTTGGTATATTTCTACGATTACGTTTCTTTTCAAATTGATTCGTAATCTTTCTATTCTCACGTGAGATTTTTCTAGATTCTTTTCCAGAAATATAATTCGCTTTTTTTGCACTATTCTTCTCTTTTGACATTTGCTTCACCTACCTTTTCATCTTAGGGTCAAACGCATCACGTAAACCATCACCAATAAAGTTAAATGCTAATACGGTTAAGAGAATACAGATACCAGCTGGAATCCAAACAAACCAATAATTAGTCATAACATGAACATTGGATACTGATGTAATAATATTACCCCAAGAAGCAAATGGGAACCTAACACCAATACCTAAGAAACTTAATGTAGATTCTGTTAAGATAATGCTACCAAGACCCATAGTTGCCATAACGATTAACTGTGGAATTACATTAGGTATTAAGTGACGGAAAATTCTTCTTGGAATTGATATACCCATCGCTTCGGTAGCCGTCATAAATTCTTGTTCACGAAGAGAAAGAATCTGACCACGTACCATACGTGCTATACCAGGCCATCCAAGTAATCCCATAATAGCCATTAAGGAATAAATTCGAACCTGTGGACTTGCTTTTAAGGAATCCATTACAGAACCTAAAATTATGATCAGTGGCATGGATGGAATACAATAAAAGATATCTACAATTCGCATGATAAGATTATCCACCCACTTACCAAAGTAACCTGCAATACCACCTAAGACAACTCCAAGGAATGTCTGTATTGATACTACAATAAATCCTATCATTAAGGAAATACGACCACCATACATCAAACGTGTCATAATATCCATACCATTTCCATCAGTTCCAAGCCAGTGTTCCTTACTTGGTTTTTCATAAATACGAATTAACTGAGTTGCAGAGTCTGCTTTCACTGTATACTGCTCGTTTTTACGCTCGATTTTATATACTATTTCATTTCCTTCAGCATCTGTCTGAGTAACGGATGTTTCACCATCGTTGATTGCTTGTTGAATTAATGACTTAAATTCAACGTCAAGGAAAACGTCATTTCCTATAGGAGCTACAACAAAATCAGAAAGCTGAGCATAGTTTACTTTATTACCATTTTCATTATAATAAATTGTTCCAGAGCTTCCTTCTGGCTCAATATAATAAGTGACACCTTCCACTTCAAAGCTAGTTTTTCCTTCATTAAAAGCTTTTTCCGCTTGGATTTTAAATTCTATGCTAAGTTTTGTAGCTGCGTCATAAGCATCAAAAATCTTATGAGACGCTAATGCAACATCATCAAGTACGCCTAAAGAGTACTCTTTTCCTTGATTGGAAACTTGATAGGTAACCCCATCCACAGTAAAGCTAGTTTCTTTCGCATCAATTGCTGCTAAAAAACCGTTCTTAACTTCTTCTGATAATTTTTTTCCATCTACAGCCTTAACATCTGCAATACCACGAATCATTGTAGCAGTTGCATACTTATCCATAAGGGAAATTCGGTAAAGATTCTCCCCTTCTTTTGTTAATGCATATACTTTTCCCATAGAAGTAAATTCACTTTTACCTGAACTCACTGCAAGGATTACTTCTGCCTTCACAGCGGATGGAAAGTTTTTTCCGTCTGCTGTTGTATAACGAAATTCTTTATTCTTAGTAACGCTAGCGTATTCTTTTGACATAGTTTCGTATCCCATAAATACCTGACTTTCGCCATATGGGCTTACAACCCCGCCTACGAATGCAAATAGAAACATACCAACAATGATAAATGAACCAATAATTGCAAGTTTATTACGAATAAATCTTTTAAATACTAACATGGAAGGAGACAGAACTTTTACTCTTTGATCTTCATCAAGTACTGTCTTTTTCTCTGCTGATTGATTCATAGTTTTCTCATTTTTGGCAGGTTGATTATTCTGAACAAGAGAAGCATTGCTTTGATTCTGCTTGTTATTTTCATTTTTATTCTCCATAAGTGCTCCCTCTGCCTTTAATTGATGACAAGTAAGAAATAATCTGACTCATCTTTATTCTTATTTTATAACTATTTTAATTATCATCCAACACGTACACGAGGATCTACCACTGCGTACAAAATATCAGATATTAAGTTACCCATCAATGTTAAAGCTGCCATAAATGTCATGTAAAACATGAAAAACGGAATATCACCATTTGTCATGGCTAAATAAGAGGTATAACCGATACCTGGAATCTGGAACAAAGTTTCAGTAATCATAGCACCCGCAAATAATCCAGGGAGTGTTCCACCAATGATTGTTACAATTGGTATCAGAGTATTTCTAAAAGCATGCTTGTTGATTACTGTACTTTCAGAGAGCCCCTTAGCTCTTGCTGTTCGGATAAAATCCGAATTTAATACTTCTAACATATTGGTTCTTGTATAACGCATCAAACTACCAACACTAATAATTACTAATGTAGCAATCGGCAATACAAAATGAGCCGCGACATCGAGGAATTTCCCCCATGTATCTAACTGGTCGTATAAACGTCCAACTTTTCCATATAAATCAAACCAACCAAGGTGAATAGAAAAGATTAATTTAAGAATTGTTGCAAAGAAAAATCCTGGTAAGGAGATACCAATTAATGCAAATACTGTAACTGCATAATCTGTTTTACTGTATTGTTTTCTTGCAGAAAGAATACCAAGCGGTATTGCTATAACAATCTCTAAAATAAAAGATACTACTCCTAGATAAAAGGAGTCCCAAATAACACTGGAAAACTTCGCAGTAACTGGTATATTAAAATACCAAGAATCACCGAATTCACCACGAACCGCGGATGCTAACCAACGGAAAAAACCTTCTATAATTCCACAATCCATACCATACATAGTTCTTAATTGATCTAACCATTCAGTATAGCTTTTGGCTCCTGGAAGAGAGGCTCTTTCTCTCGCTAGTTTTTCGATGTAGGAAGTTGGAATACAGCGGATGATTGTATAAATGATCAATGATACAAAGAACAAGATCACTATACTAGTTAAAACTCTTTTTACAATATATTTCCACATAATAAACCTCTCACTATCTACTTTTATGTTTTGCTCACCTGTAACCTAACCATAACTAAGATTTGTACTATTTCGGTTACCCTTACTTCCTCTGACTTAACGAAAATGAAGTGGATAGCTTATTTTAGACAAAGGCCAAAACTGCACAACTCATCAAACGTCTAGGACGTTTTGCGTCCGTAAACGTATGTGTACAAATTTGACCTTTGTCCGAATACAAAACAAGTTGAATTAGTAAGCTCTTCACCTTACGTGAAGAAAAGAGCCTTATTTCATTTCAATCTTTTCAATATCGTTAGTCCATTTCCAGAAGGTTGTTATATCAGGAGTAACTGTATCTGTGTTTACACGGTCGTTAGCAAATATAATACAGTTCTGTCTCTGGTATACAGGAATTTCAACACCCCAATCAAGGATAATGTCAAGACAAGTCTTATATGTCGCTTTTCTGTAAGCTTGATCAGCACTTTTTCTAGCATCCATAATTAACTGGTCTAACTGATCATCTGCAATATGACAGTGATTGGAATCAGAACCACCTTTACCAAGAATGTTTGTACTGTAATATACCTGGTACATATCTGGATCAATAGTTGCACTCCAAGCGGCAACAAACATTTCCTGTGTTCCTGCTTCTATTTTATCCCACATTACATTAGAATCAGATGGATCATTAATTGTTATTGTAATACCGATCTTAGCAAGATCTTCCTTTGCCTTTGCAAGAATTGCGAAGGATGGGTGATCTCCTTTTCCATCTGCGCCAATTAAAATCTCATAATCTAATTTAGCACCTTCTGGAGCTTTTGTGAATTTTCCTGTTGCTTCATCAAAAGTATATCCTGCTGCTTTGAAATATTCTATGGAAGCATTTAAAGCTGCTTCATATTTCTGGTCAGCTGTCATATCTGCTGTATAGATATCGTTACCATCTACTGTCTGAGCGTAAGCAACTTTGTAATCTTCATCAGATTTCTGTGGTGCTGCCCAAGAAGTATTAGAGATAGGGTAGTTAATAACACTTGCTACTTCACCATAGTAGCTATCAATAGCTACATCACGATATACTGTAAATATAGTAGCAATTCCTTTTCTTAAATTCTTAGATTGTTCAGAAGCTGGATCACTACCAACTTTAACAGTATCCGCATTAATACCAATGTATCCATAACCAAGATTATCTACTGTATTTGTAATAATCTTATCACCGGATAATTCTTTATTTGAATTGTAGTTTGCAATTTCATCAAAAGCTGCAACACTACCGGATGGATCTGCAATATCGATTGTACCTGTACCAACACCAGAGATCTTATCAGCTTCTGCTGTTTCTTTATACTGAATATACTTTGTCTTAGGCTGTCCCTTGTAGTAATTTTCATTTGCTTCAAGGTAAACAACTTTGTTATCATATTTTACGCATTTATAAGGACCTGCGCCCATAGGCTTTGTAGTCTTTTCTTTTACAATAGATAAATCACCTCTAGTAAAACCAAAGCTATTATTATCATAGTCATATTTAGACTCATCTCCATAGTAGTGCATTGGAGAAATAGAAATACCACAAATATTGTAGATAGCAGATGCATCAAAACCCTTTGTTGTTACTTCAACTTCAGTCTGGCTGATTTTCTTAATACCAGCAATATTAGCAACCTCATCTCCGCCTTTTGAAAGTTTCTCTTCTAATAATACATTAGAAACTACATCTTTAACCTGGTCAGCAAAGTAAGTTTCATCTCCTGCATACGCTTCACCAAGAGCTTGGTAATTAGCACCATAAGCTTCAATAATATCTGCTAAAACTTTAGCTTCATCTTCTACCTTAGAAGAATCATAACTCTCATCTACGCTATAGAAGTGAGCAAATAAATCTTTTGTTACAGGATATTTTTCTGTGTACTCTTTATAAGAATCTTTACCATAGAGACCTTTTGCCCAGTCAAGCTCTGAAGTTAATGTTGGAGCAATTATTTCTTTATTGATTGCTTCTTTGGATGCATCACTTAAAGAAGCAAGTTCCTTAGCAATTTCATCCTCAGTTACTACAGTGTTCTCTGCATTAGAATTGTTCTTACGATAATTTAACATACCAACGATTGGTGTTGAGTATAATGTAGAACTTCCATCATAAGTTGTATCAGATAATACGTAATAAGAGAAGATAATATCGTCAGCGTCCATTACATGGCCATCACTAAACTTAATGTCATCACGAATCTTAATATTATAAGTAGTGGTATCAGCAGCTTCATCACGGTTTACTGTAATATCACTTACACCTTTATAAAGGTAATCCGTACCATTGTAAGGAACAGTTTCACCTTCAATTGAATTTAAAATTAGACCACCAGTTCTATCTGTAGTTAACATCTGAACTTGTGTTAAGTCAGCGAGATCTTTATCGTAACCAGTAGTAGCAAAAAATGGACTAAATTTTTCGCTAAACTGTAAGGTACCAACTACTAAAGGTTTATCACTAGAATTACCA
>DPVV01000407.1:7225-7388 GCA_003526525.1 Lachnoclostridium phytofermentans
TTACCAGTAGTGTCTCCTCCGTTCGGGTTTTCCCCTGACTGATTGCCACTATTTTTCTTTCCACAAGCTGCTAATGCAACGCACATGGATAAAACAAGAAAAACAGACAATGCTTTTTTAAACTTGTTTTTTCTCATAGTCTCTCTCTCCTTTTTTCGGGTCA
>DPVV01000331.1:0-462 GCA_003526525.1 Lachnoclostridium phytofermentans
AACCTAAATTAACCAGTTATTATTCTTAACAAACCAATTACACCTTTTTATCAATAAACTTTCTCCATTGTCAATACAAAAACCCTAAATCCTTTGTATTTCATACAAAGGACTTAGGGTTTTCACTAAACTTAATTCTAATCTTTCAACGCTCTTATTGAGTTTAATATAGCAATAACAGAGACTCCAACGTCTGCAAACACAGCTTCCCACATATTTGACAATCCGATTGCTCCAAGGATTAAGATAATACCTTTCACAGCAAGGGCAAAGATAATATTCTGTTTTACGATTCGAAGTGTTTTACGAGCGATTCTTATTGCGGTTGCCAATTTCTCCGGGTCATCATCCATAATAACGACATCTGCTGCCTCAATCGCTGCATCCGAACCAAGACCACCCATCGCAATTCCAATATCTGCTCTTGCAAGAACCGGAGCATCGTTAATACCATCACCAACA